>NZ_LKDX01000033.1:0-51644 GCF_001401795.1 Pseudoalteromonas sp. P1-26
CCAAGGGGATTCGAACCCCTGTTACCGCCGTGAAAGGGCGGTGTCCTAGGCCTCTAGACGATGGGGACACATAATGTGTCACTAGGACATTAAATGATAGTTTGACTCATATCGGAGTTAAGGTTACTAAAATAACATGTAAGTACTCGAGACCAACATATTTATTCTCTTGGCAATTGCTCACTTACTAAGAGTAAGTGGCGTCCCCAAGGGGATTCGAACCCCTGTTACCGCCGTGAAAGGGCGGTGTCCTAGGCCTCTAGACGATGGGGACGCAGAAAACTGCAACCCTAGGACAAACACTATGCAAATCTGGTGGAGCTATGCGGGATCGAACCGCAGACCTCTTCGCTGCCAGCGAAGCGCTCTCCCAGCTGAGCTATAGCCCCGACTTGCATACACACCGCCAATTAATGTTGGTTGTGTATCGCTGAGTGCGGGGCGCATTCTATGCAGCCCCCCAAATAAAGTCAACAGTTTTTTATCTAAGTTTATTTAAATGATTTAAATTTCAACAAGCTGACTAAATATCAATCCATTGCGGAGGTATTTTATACAAAGCGCTATCAAATTAGCTATTTTGGGCTAATTGCATTGTTGATTTGTTATCAAAGACTCTCTGCTTTTGAGTTTACTCTCTAAAAAAAGGGTATACATTTATATGCAAAATAAAGTTCGTTATTTAAAGCTTTAAATAAAACGACTTTCCCCTCCCCTGCTTTGTTTTTAATAGTGCTAACTAGAGTGCAATTAACTAATGCAAATTTATCGATATGAAAAAACTGTTTTAAAAATTTACTGTATTCATATCATTTGGAATGATTTACCTAGGTCATAAAGCTATAGATCCAAGTCTAAATATAAGCTTATGAATATAAATTGCATATTTGTTCGCCAAAAAATGCTTAAATGCCATGTCATTGTTTATAAAAGCTGCATCTAACACATTTTTACTCATTCAAGTGTTGACACATTTACAACTCTATCTATAATAGCGCCCCACAACAACGCAGCAATGAGTTGTTTTAGATATGGGTCGTTAGCTCAGTTGGGAGAGCATCGCCCTTACAAGGCGAGGGTCACTGGTTCAAGTCCAGTACGACCCACCATTATTCCCTAATGGTGTTCATATCTAAATTCTTAATGGGTCGTTAGCTCAGTTGGGAGAGCATCGCCCTTACAAGGCGAGGGTCACTGGTTCAAGTCCAGTACGACCCACCATTTACTTTCTCTTTATAAAGAAAGTTTCGGTGGTCCTTCCATTAAGAAAATATGCTGTATGTAATATGGGTCGTTAGCTCAGTTGGGAGAGCATCGCCCTTACAAGGCGAGGGTCACTGGTTCAAGTCCAGTACGACCCACCATTTTAAAATGGTGTTTCATATTACAAAAATCTAAATGGGTCGTTAGCTCAGTTGGGAGAGCATCGCCCTTACAAGGCGAGGGTCACTGGTTCAAGTCCAGTACGACCCACCATTAAACAAACTTTGATGGTGTTTTCATTTAGATTATTCTTCGCGGGTCGTTAGCTCAGTTGGGAGAGCATCGCCCTTACAAGGCGAGGGTCACTGGTTCAAGTCCAGTACGACCCACCATTTAATTAAAATGGTAGCGAAGAAAAAGATTATATGGGTCGTTAGCTCAGTTGGGAGAGCATCGCCCTTACAAGGCGAGGGTCACTGGTTCAAGTCCAGTACGACCCACCATTACTTTTTGAAGCAAAGAGCATCGCAACTCTTTACAACGAAAAGGCTCGGTGGTTAAGTTCAGTAAGACCAACCATTTAATCTAAAACAAAATTTATATGTGGGTCGTTAGCTCAGTTGGGAGAGCATCGCCCTTACAAGGCGAGGGTCACTGGTTCAAGTCCAGTACGACCCACCACATATAAAACCTCCTTATTTTATCTCTAGTTTTCAAAAGCATCGCCACCCTTTACAAAACACAGGCTCGATGATTCAAGTCCAGTACGACCCACCACATATAAACACTCATTAAATACTTTCTTTAAAGCTTCCTTGTTTTATCTCTAGTTTTCAAAAGCATCGCCACCCTTTACAAAACACAGGCTCGATGGTTCAAGTCCAGTACGACCCACCACATATAACAATCACTTCTAATATCTGACTTCTAATATCTATCACTCACTACTCCATTTATTGATATAACCCAAAGCTAAACTTTAAATCATTGCAAAAGCTGTAATTTGCCTTGTCAGCAGCTAGACTGTTTATTATAGTCATCGTTAATGTCACTTAGTCGCAAGTCCAATGCCTGCAAAGATTTTTTCGAAAGCCAAAATTTTAATAGTTGAAGAGCAGCCACTTGCTCAAAGCTATATGAAACAGTCCTTAGAGGGATTGGGGTTTCGTCAGTTGCGTTTTGCTGAGCATGCAATTGCAGCAAAAGAACAATGTCAAATTGAGCAATTTGATCTCATCGTTTGTTCATTTAACCTTAGTAAACATCAAGATGGTTATCAGCTTTATGAAGAGCTGAAAATGAAGCGTCTTATAAAAAACTCTACCGGCTTTATTTTTATTTCAGCTGAAACAAGCGGCTCGTTAGTTCACAGTGTACTCGAGCTACAACCAGATGATTTCTTAGTTAAACCCTTTACAATTAACGAATTAAAAAATCGTATTGAAAAAGTGTTATTGCGCAAAAGTAACCTACATCAAATTTATCAACTTATTGATGATGGGAATGACTCCAAAGCAATTAAACAAATTGATGCCTTGCTGCAAAACAAAGGTAATAGTTACAGTGCCATTCTGTTGAGATTAAAAGGCGACGCCCTTCTTCGCCTTAAGCGCTTTGAAGAGGCCAAAACATTTTTTAAATCAGTGCTCGATATTCAAAAATTTACTTGGGCAAAAGTTGGTTTAGTCGAAGCGCTTATTGCTAATAATGAACATACCCTAGCACACCGCATGCTTAAGACGATGTTGCAGCGCAGTGAAACGAGACTAGTTGCGCTTGATTTACTAGGTCGATTAGAAATTAAACTCAATAAGTTTGATGAGGCTCAGGACTTTTTTAGTAAAGCTGTTGAGATTGCCCCACGTAACATTGACCGCCAAAAAGCCCTGAGTCATGTATCATTGCTTAATCATGATTATGAAAAAAACTATTTAACTCAAAAAGATATTGCCAGTTACGCAAAGCACTCAATTCACGATAACCCTGATATATATTTAAATGCGGCGCGCGCAGGGATTGATTTTGCTTTAACGACGGATCAAACCGATCAAGTTAATCGCATTTCGAGACAGACAAACCAGTACTTAAGTGATTTAAAAAAGCAGTTTCCGAATAGTAATAATCAAACACAAATTGATGTTCTCAATGCGCGTTTGCATTATTTAAAGGATGAACATCAAAAGGCTAAAGCACTTATCAATCAGCTTGATGAAAGTGACACTCAAATTCGTTCAGTAGATGGTGCGCTCGATAAAGCGAAAGCGTTTCATGAGCTTGGTTTTCACCACAAAGCACAGATGCTATTTAACCAAATTATCACTCACTGTGAACGCCACCCATCAGTTAGCGATCCGGTGTATTTACGTTATATTCAACAACAACAAACTGAACGACGAGATATCAAGCTCGGTCCGAAAGAGCTCAATAATCACGCTGTAACACAATTTAATAAAGGTCAGCTCAATACGGCACTTGAAGCCTTCACCCAAGCATTTAGGATCATGCCTAAAAATGCCAGCATCGCTTTAAACCTACTGCAATGTTTATTCGATACAAATAACCAAGGCCAATCATTTAATTTAGCGCTCGCGAAAAAATGTTTTGCCTTGCTAGATGCGCAAACATTAGAAGATGAACAAGCAATCCGCTTTGAAAAAATTAAAGCCTTGGCTGCAAAGTTAAAAATTAAGCTTGCTGAGTAATCGAGTATGGCATTTTCTTTGTTTAAATTTAAAAAGCCCCTCCTAAGCGTTGCGCTTTTAATCTTTTGCCAATACAGCTTTGCCTCAGCAACATTACAACATTGGCAACAAGCCAGTATCAATTGGCAAAGTAAAGCAGGTAGCCATATCAATATTTTGGCTGATGAGCAGCCTGCATTTATGGCGTTAAAACCCTACATTCCTTTATTTGAGCAGCTAACAGGGATTTCTGTTGGCTTTCATGCTTTAGAACAATCACAAATGCGTGTTCGTCGCCATCAAGATTTAAGCGAGGCTTCAGGGCTTTACGATGTACTGCCGATGGGGATTACCTTTTTAGGTGAAGCGCAAAGCCAAGGCTGGATTGAGCCCTTGCAGCCTTACATTGATAACCCAAAACTGACAGACAAAACTTGGTATCAGTTAGAAGACATTAGTGAGCGTAGCCTAGCGCTTTGTAAAATTGATAACACGCTATATTCGTTACCATTTGATTTTTCTGCGCCGATTTATTTTTATCGCAAAGATCTTTTCGAACGTTTTAACTTAGCAGTTCCAGATACCTACGAGCAACTACAAGCAACCAAGGTTAAGTTACAACGGGAAATCGACCGCACCCCTTCTTTAAATGGTATGCATGCATTTGCCTCACGGACATTGCCCGGTGCAGGATTAAACACTTGGACTGTATTACCTGTTATGCGTGCTTATGGCGCTGAAGTTATCGACGCGCAGGGCCAGTCAGTTTTTAATAGCCCTGAAACGGCACAAAGCCTACAAGTGTATCGCGACCTAGTAACAGGGTTCGGCAATCCAGATAACAGCCGCTTACTGCATTTTTATGAAATTCGTCGCCTGTTTAAAGAAGGCCGCCTTGCCTCGGCCTTTTTGGCTTCTCATTTTTATAATGAAATAGATACCGCCGAAGAGTCAGATATTTGGAATAAATGGGAAGCAGCCCCCTTGCCTGCTGGTCCAATCGCCAGAGAAACATCTCCTTGGGCATGGGCATTTGCAATTAATAGCAAATCAACTAACAAAGATGCTGCATGGTTATTTATTCAATGGGCAACCAGTGAGCAGACCGCCGCACTACTTAGTACAGGTGGCTCACCGCCTAGACAAAAAGTGTGGCACGAGAAGCTGTTTACTCTAGTAAACAAACCTGGCTTTAATAAAGCCATGTTATGGGTGTTTGAGCATGCAACGCCTGATCGCCTTCAGGCTGGCATGGTCGAGTTTCCGGTTATTGGCGAAATGATTTCGCAAACCTTTAGCCAAATTTTCTATGGTGCAGATATAAAACAATCAATCAAAAGCACAGACGCAAAAATCAACGCTAATATGCAAGCATTAAAAGTACGGAGTAATATTGAGCAATGAGAATTAGTATTGCCCACAAAATTTTAATGATCATTGGCTTTACCATTACCCTTATTTTAGGGGCAAGTACGTCGTTGCATGTAATGGAGCTTAAAGAGCAAACACTTTTGAACATGAGTGAAAAAGCCGATGCGATTGTCTCGCCCATGTTGTCAGAAATAAATAGCCTCACACAAGACAATACCGTGGGAAGTTGGGTGCTTAAAATTCAGGGTATTACATTAAAGAACATTTTAAAAAATAATACCTTTGATGATTTAAAGACGATTTACTTTATCGACCAAAATAACTTTATCGCCGCCCACCCGGATAACAGTAAAGTAGATACCCTAGAAACTAACCAAGTGCTGCTAAAACAGCTCAACCCTGAGCAAAATGCCATTGTAGCCATGGATCAGCAATATGCTGTTGCTGTGCCAATTAGCAATTTTCAGGGGGAAAACATCGGTTACGTTATCGTAAGCTTTTCAGATAAAGACTTAGCGTTAAAGACTAAATCGATTATTAGTAATGCGGTTTCGCTGTTTGCTATTTACCTGTTAACCGCACTTATCATCGCCTATATCATTATTCGCCGTATTATTTTACAGCCCATTGATCAGCTCGTAGAGTTTTCTCATGCTGTGACCACGGGTGATTTAAACTGCCCTATTAATATAAAAAGCCAAGATGAAATAGGTACTCTCGCCAGTGGCTTTAAAATGATGCGCGCTGCGGTTAGACAGCAGATCAACAGCATGCATGAACAACATAGTTTGCTTGAAGACACGGTTGCAAAGCGCACTCAAGAGTACCTTGATGCTAAAGAACAAGCTGAGCAATCAAATCAGGCCAAAAGTCGCTTTTTAGCTAATATGTCACATGAGTTAAGAACTCCGCTCAATGCAGTGCTAGGTTTTAGCCAATTACTACAAGATAGCGAAACAGATAAAAATAAGCGTCGTTATTTAGAAGCAATATCAATCTCTGGAAATTCACTGCTTAATGTTTTGAATGACATTCTCGATTTATCAAAAATCGATGCTGGTAAAATGCAACTCGATATTGAGCGTGTAGAAATCCCTAAAATGTGCCATGAGCTTAATATGATGTTTTTACAGCTCAGTGCGCAAAAAGATCTCGATTTACAAATAACCTCTCACCCTGAGTTAACAACTCCAGTGTTACTTGATAGCAATAAAGTTCGCCAAGTACTAACCAACTTAATCAGTAATGCTATTAAGTTCACAGCACAAGGCAGTGTTAAAGTGTATTTTGATTTTAAAGCACACGATGACAACAGCAATATTGATATCAAAATTCATGTCACAGACACAGGTAAGGGTATTCCTAAAGATCAACAAGATCTTATTTTTAATGATTTTGAACAAGTACAAGGCCAACGTAGTTCTGAGTTTGGTGGAACGGGGTTAGGTCTTGCGATTTCACTGCGTTTTATCAAGCTAATGGGTGGTGAGTTATCGGTGATCAGCGATAAAGATAAAGGCAGTGAGTTTATCGTGTCGTTACCAAATATTGAATTAGCTGAATCTAAAAATGAAGTGAAACATCGTAACTACCCCGCTATTTCGAGCTACCACTTTAATCCTGCTCGCATTTTGATTGTTGATGATATTCCCTACAACCGTGACTATTTAGAGTCCTTCTTATCGCGCTGGAGCTTTACCGTAGACACGGCTATCAATGGTGAAGATGCCCTCAAAAAAATTGAGCAGCATCAGCCTGATTTAATCATCATGGATTTAAAAATGCCGGTGATGGGCGGATTAGAAGCAAGTCAGTTAATTCGTAGTGATGATCGCTTCAAGCATATTCCAATCATTGCGGTTACAGCATCGGTATTAAAAGATGATAAGGCGCAATCCAGTATTTTGACAGACTACATAATCAGTAAGCCAATTCACCGTGAGCACCTTATTTTTATCATTGCTCAATACTTAGATTAGGTAATGATTAGATAGAGATTAAACACGCATTAGTCGCGTTTTTTCATCGCTATAGCATTCATGCAATAGCGTAAGCCACTTGGCGGTGGACCATCAGGAAATACATGTCCTAAATGTGCATCGCAAACATTACATACGGCTTCAATGCGCTGCATACCATGGCTAGAGTCCGCGATATAGGCAATGCTTTCAACACTGCTAGGCTGGGTAAATGACGGCCAGCCTGTGCCACTATCGAACTTTTCATCGCCATCAAAAAGTAAGTTGTCACAACACACACACGCATATTGACCTGGTTCAAATATCGTACATGAATCAGAGCTATGCGGACGTTCGGTGCCTTTTAAACGGGTTACATAGAATGCATCTTGTTCGAGCTCAGCTTGCCATTCAGATGGCGATTTTTCGACTCGACGTGAAGGTGTTGGGTTACCGTTATGGGCAAACTCTAAAATATCTTGCCAAGTTAACATAATGCTCCCTCAGGGTTGAATACAACAATTGCACAGTACATCACAAGCACTACTAAGGGCAAGCAACGTGCGTCTAGTAATTACTGTGTTTGTAACCTGATATCTATTTGTGCACGTTCACGCTCAGAAAGTAGCTGTGCTAAATGACTATTTATTTGGCTGCTGTTAACACTTAATACCGCGGTTATCAGCTGGTCATTGACATCAGTTACATGGATTATACCTTCGCCGATTTCAATCTGCTTAATTTGGCCAATTAATACAAACTCAGCTTTGCGTTTAAAATCGAATAAACCAGCCAGACTTATCAGCGCTAGCTGATTTACATCACGCTTTAGTAAATCAGTAATGGGATTACGCGCTACAAATAACGGAGTTACCCGATAAAGGCTTGATAAAGTAATAAAGCCCCATAACATCACAAACAACGAAAATGCAGCACTGTGCCAAAGTGGCGTAAATACCCACAAAGCAATTAATACCAGCGCGATCGTGAGTGAAATTTTTGCTAAAAGCTTATTAATTGCCAACATATTGCAGCCCTATTTCTTTTCAATTGGATCTGGCCAATCATTAAAAAAGACCGACAGATATCTGCTTTTTAATAAATATAACAGTACCCATAACACCAGCACCATTTGACACGCTAAGAAAAACGAAAACTGATAGTGACTGTGCGCAGCCTGATAGGTTAACCAACTTAAATCCGTGATGGCACACAAAATTAATGGCCAGCGCATAAAACGCCATATAGACGCCAGACGTTTCGCACTTTCAGCATTTTCTTGAGGTCGGCGTAAACAAAAGATCACCGCCGGTAATAAGGCGATTGCAGCTATGGCAATGGCTGTAAAGAAATCGCTTTTCGATTTAAAAAACAGCGACATGATATCTAAATCAGGGCGACGGCTCAGCGCCGCCATCAGCCAAATAAAGTAACTGCGTAACAACACTAACAAAGTTAAGTGAAACGCTACTGGGGTTCGATAAGTGCCGTGTTTATCCCAGTATTCTGGACCGTAGCGATTCATATTTGGTTCTTCTTATCGGCAATGATGCCAAGTACCAAAAACGCAGCTGTAAGTGTAAGCGCCAGCCATTTAACACCGAGTAGCAGTAGCAACTTACTTAAAAATGGAGTTACAAACACCACAAGTAAGCCCATGCCAAACCCTGTGACCAGAACAAAGCAAAGCACGCGAATAATAAAGTGACGACGCGCGACAAAGCGCTTGGTCACTTTAATAATATCGTTTGCATACAAGGATATAAAACACACCACCAGCAATAATGAAATATTGTAAAGGTGTGGTTGCAGCCAGCTGCCAATTGTTAAAGCAACTGACGACAATGCCTGCAATAGACTATCCATTGTGCTCACTTAAAAGTGCAATGAGGTCAGCCTCAGTTAACACATCAATGCCTAAGTCTTGTGCTTTGGTTAATTTTGAGCCTGCTTTTTCACCCGCAATCAGTGCATCTGTTTTAGCAGATACACTACCCGACACTTTTGCACCTAACGCTTGTAAACGTGCTTTTGCATCATTACGATTAAGCTCACTCAATGTGCCGGTCAGTACGTAAGTTAAGCCAGCTAATGGCTGCGCATCGGCGCTCGGCGCTGTTAATTCTGGCCAGTGAATACCTTGCTCAACTAACGCATTTACAACTGCCATATTGTGCTCTTCGCTAAAGAAGCCACGTACATGCTTGGCAACGATCTCACCTACGTCACTTACTTCAGTTAACGCATCAACGCTTGCTTGAGTGATTTTTTCTAGAGTTAAAAAATGGTTTGCTAAGTTTTGCGCGGTTGCTTCACCGACTTCACGAATACCTAACGAATATAGGAATTTAGCTAAGGTTGTTTGTTTCGCATCTTGTAGTGCATTAACTAAGTTCTTAGCTGACTTTGGACCCATTCGCTCTAGTGATTCAAAATGCCCTTGTTTAAGGATAAATAAATCAGCAGGCGTTTTGATCAGTTCACGGTCAACTAGTTGGTCAACAATTTTGTCGCCTAAGCCATCAACATCAAGTGCTTTACGTGACGCAAAATGTTTAATTGCTTGCTTACGCTGCGCTTGGCACACTAAGCCACCCGTACAACGGGCAACCGCTTCACCTTCAATGCGCTCCACATGTGAGTCACAAATTGGGCAAGTAGCTGGAAATTCAATGTCTTTTGCATCGTCAGGGCGACGTTCAAGGACCACTTGGGTTATTTGTGGAATAACATCACCCGCACGACGTATAATCACGGTATCGCCAATTTTAACGCCTAAACGGGCAATTTCATCGCCGTTGTGAAGTGTTGCATTAGATACCGTTACGCCACCTACAAATACCGGCTCTAATCGTGCTACTGGGGTGATTGCGCCAGTGCGCCCTACCTGAAACTCAACATCAAGTAATTGGGTGATTTCTTCTTGCGCCGGGAATTTAAAAGCAATTGCCCAGCGTGGTGCTCGTGCCACAAAGCCTAAACGCTCTTGTCGTTTTTTGTCATTTACTTTAATAACCACACCGTCAATTTCGTAGGCAAGGCTACTTCGACGCGTCAAGATATCTTGGTAGTAATCAAGTGCAGCTTGCTGACCTTCAACCAGTTTTGTTTCTGGGCAAAGTGGTAAACCCCAATCGGTGAGTTTAGCTAGCTGTTGGTAATGATCTTCTGGTAACTGCCCATCGGCAACAAGCCCAGTGCTGTAGGCATAAAACATCAGTGGACGCTTTGCTGTTACTTTAGAGTCAAGCTGACGTAAGCTACCAGCCGCAGCATTACGTGGGTTAACAAACACTTTATCGCCACGTTTTTCGGCTTCACTGTTTAGTTTGGCAAAACCGGCGCTATCCATAAATACTTCACCGCGCACTTCAAGCTCTGCTGGGAAGTCATCGCCACGTAACTTAAGCGGCACATTACGAATTGTTTTCACGTTTTGAGTGATGTTTTCACCCACCATACCATCGCCACGGGTGGCTGCTTGAACTAAAACACCATCACGATAAATAATCGATACCGCTAAACCATCAAGCTTTGGCTCACAACAAAAAGTCAGCTCATTGTTGTCCATTAGACGCTCTTTGATACGGCGGTTAAAGGCGGCAAACTCTTCTTCTGAAAACGCATTATCAAGTGACAGCATTGGCACTTGGTGAGTAACTTGCTCAAACTTATCAAGTGCAGCGCCACCGACTTTCTGGCTTGGTGAGTCAGGGCTTTGAAACTCAGGATTAGCTTGCTCAAGGGCGCTTAATTCGCGCATTAAACGGTCATATTCAGCATCAGGAATGCTAGGTGCATCCAGCACATAATAATTATGGTTATGCTCTTCTAACTGGGCACGAAGTTGGCTAATTTGCTCAAAGATGGGGCTGGACATGAAAACCTCAAAAATCTACATAAAAAAGCCACTTAGACGACTTAACGCCAAGTGGCCTAATACTTATACTCTGTGTGTGCGATTACGATGAAAAGCTGCGAACTTTCTCAACATACTCACGAACGCTTTCAACCGTCATTTCTTCACGGTTGCTATCTAAAATCGTTGCACCAAATTCATCGGCTAGCTTTTTAGCAGCACTGTGCAACATGTTGAATGCACTTAGACCGTCGCCATCACATGGTAAGGTCATAAATAAGCTAACACCTGCCGTACTAAACTGTTCCATATTATCAATATCGAACGTACCTGGGTTGTACATATTCACTAAACGGAATAACACCGGGCCTGTGCCAGCTGGGTCTAAATGACGGTTAAAGAAACCTTCTTCAGAATACTTAAAGCCTAACATATTAACAGCTGGCAATAATTGGCTGCCATCCATTGTTAAACCTTCTGGCATTTGTAAATGCACGATAATGAAATCGGTTGGAGCTTGTGCATCAGCAGGTTCTTCTTCAACTTCTTGTTGCTCAGCTTCAGGCTCTTCAACAACCTGTTCTGAAACAGCCGGCTCGTCGTGACTTTCTGCTGAAAAGCTTAAATCACCAAACTCTGGCTCATCACGCTCTTGCGATTTTGCAGTCGCAGGCTCTTGAACCTCGCTGGTTGTTTCGTTCGGTTCAACCCGCTCAACTGATGGCGTATCTGGGCTGTCCTTTTTACGCACCGACCATAAGCCGTGAATTAATAAACCACCAATGACAAATACACTGATTACGATTAAAGCCCATCTTAATTCTTCGGCCATCCCCTCACCTTTATTATTTGATATGCCTAAATTTTATGCATGTGCCATTTGCACAGCTTGTTCTATATCTACAGCGACCATACGTGATACACCTGGTTCAGCCATAGTTACACCGGTCAACCTGCCTGCCATTTCCATAGCAATCTTGTTATGACTGATATAAATAAATTGTACTGATTGTGACATCTCTTCTACCAAACGGCAAAAACGACCCACGTTCGCATCATCCAATGGCGCATCCACTTCATCTAGCATACAGAATGGAGCTGGATTGAGCCTGAATATTGAAAACACCAATGATAATGCGGTCAGCGCTTTTTCTCCACCACTAAGCAGGTGAATTGTCGAATTTTTCTTGCCTGGTGGCCTTGCCATGATGCTCACCCCACTTTCAAGTAGATCATCACTGGTCAATTCAAGGTAAGCACTACCGCCACCAAACACTTTTGGGAATAACTCCCCAAAGTCTGTATTTACTTGTTCAAAGGTCGCCTTGAAACGATTTTTTGTTTCTCGGTCGATTTTTTGAATCGCCCCTTCAAGGGTATTTAATGCTTGTGTTAAGTCATCAAGCTGCTGATTTAAATAATCGCTGCGCTGTTTAGCCTGCTCAAACTCATCTATTGCCGCTAAGTTCACCGCGCCAAGTTCATTTAATGCTTGCGTGGTTTTTGTAAGCCTCGTTTGCATGCTATTTAAATTGGCATTGTCAGGCAGTTCTTCAAGTACTGTTTTTAAATTTTGTTCCAGTTCTTCAAGTGGCTCTAACGCAGCTTGCGCCTTCACGATTAAACTTTGCTCATCCAGCGCTAATGCTTGCAACTGCTCTTGTAACGTCACCAACTCAGATTGCGATGATTTCAACGCTGTTTGCTTATCAGCAAGCTCCTTTTTAGCTTGACTCAAGGCCGCTTGCAAGTTTTTCAGCTCAACGTCACTTTGTTGATGCTTTTCAAGCAATAGCATAATTTGCTCTGCTACTTCTTCAAGCGGAATCACTAATTCTTCTAGTTGCTCGTTGAGCTCTAATACAGCTTCACTGGCAGCACTTTGGGCGGCATTAGCATGCTGTAGTTTGGTTTCGCTAAGTTGACATTCACTGCGAGCCTTTTGTTCAGCCAAATTTGCTTGATGTGCTTGCGTTTTATATTGCTCAAGCATAGAAGCCACTTGGCGATAGCGGTTATTTGCCTCAGCTTGTTGGTGTTTTGCTTGCTCTAACTCAGTTTCAAGTTCTAATTGCTGCTCTAACAGTTGTTCAAGTAAACACTGCTGAGTTTGTTGCTGTTGGTCAGCATTTTGCTTTTGCTCAGCCAGTAAGGTTTGACGCTGTTGCAACTTAACAAGCTGGTTTTGCCACTGGGTTTGCTGCTCTAATAACATATCGCGTCGAGTGCTGGCCGATGCAATCTGCTGAGCTGCTTGGTGAATTCGTTCTCTGTATTGCTCTTTGTCGGCGATAAGTGTTTTCTTGTGAGCTAGATGCTCATTTAGCAATTGCTGCTTAGTTTCTAATTGCTCGTTGAGTTCTTCATCTAACTGCTGAGCATCACTTAGCTGAGCATGCTTTAAAAGCAAAGAATTGTCGGCGTCTTTATTGGCATCGGTATGAAAGTTACGACCATGCATACAGCCCTCTTCATCAATCACAGCCAGCCAATATGTATCCGCCAAAATAGCGTCATCAAAACAAGGTTGAAATGCAAACCGTGCTAATAAATCAGGGTAAGCACCCGATTCGATATAATTAGCTAATGACTCTTTTGGTAACTCATCATCAGATGCAGGCCAAACACTGTTAGGCTCTTTATGTTGACTGACCTTTAGATGCTCAAGGCCAAGTAGGGCTTGTTCAATTAGCGGCTCAAAGCCAGAAGCCACCTTTAACTGCGCCAATAGAGAGACACTCTCGCTGTTGGTTTGCTCTGATAACACAGAATTAAGCGCAGCTATGCTGGCTCTATTTTCATTACTGTGCTGCTGAACCCGATTTAAGTCCTGCTCTAAGTGCTGTTGCTCTTTATCCGCTTGTTCTAGATTTTGAGTGAGCTTATTCAGCGCACTTTGTTGCTGCGCAAGCTCTTTCGTCAGTGATTGAATTTGCTGTTGTTGCTCTGCAATTTGCGCTGCAACTGGAGTCGCTTCAAGTTCATTAATTTCAGCGGCAAGTTGTGCCTGCTGAGACTCGAGTTGCGCAACAGTCTGGGCAAAGTGAGCCTGTTGATTCTTTGCAACATTAATATCACTGCTATGAGCTTGGCTTTTCTGTAAGGTGCTTTGATATTGCTCATTGGCGCTTTGCGTTTGTTGCTGTTGCTGTGCGACTTGTTCTTCAACCTCTGCAACTTGCTCAGCGCACAGTAAACTTTGCTCAATCGCTTCTTGTAGCTGCTCTTGTAAAATGGCGGCTGAGGCGTGTTGCTCTTCTTGCAGCTCTTTATTTTGTAACTGCAGTTGTTGCTGTTTGATGAGGTTTTGACTAAGTGTTTGCTGTTGCTGCTTTAAGCTGATCTGTTGCTGCTCTTTGCGGGTTAAATCAGTGTGTGTTTGATGCTGAGCCTGCTGTGCGTCTTGCAGTTTTTGCTGCTCAAGCTGCACCTGATTTTCAAGGCTTGCTAAAACATCATCGTGGCCAGAGTGCGCTTCTCTAAAGAACTGGATTTGCTCTTTAAGTTTATTAATTTGCTCAGCTTTATCAATTTGTTGTTGGTGTAACTTCTGCCACTTTAAAACCGCAATTTGCCCTTTTAAGGTGCGCTCAGTGGCTTTTAGCTCTCGGTATTTTTTTGCATCGACTGATTGCACTGCAAGTTTATCGAGCTGTGTTTGCAACTCCTGCTTTACATCAAGCAGTCGCTCAAGGTTTTCGCGGGTGCTTTTAATGCGGGTTTGCGTTTCACGACGACGCTCTTTGTATTTTGAAACCCCCGCAGCTTCTTCTAAAAAAACACGTAAATCAGCCGGTTTACTCTCAATTAAACGCGAGATCATGCCCTGCTCAATAATTGCATAGCTGCGCGGGCCAAGACCTGTGCCTAGAAAGATATCGGTAATATCACGCTTACGGCATTTGCTGCCATTTAGAAAATAAATTGACTGGCCATCTCGAGTCACTAAACGTTTGATCGCCACTTGGTTTCGATCAGCAAAGGTATTCGGTAAATGGCCACTGGTGTTATCAAACACCAACTCAACAGAGGCTTGTGAAATAGGTTTTCGATTAGTTGAGCCGTTAAAAATAACATCGGTCATGGCATCGCCACGTAAGTTTTTAGCTGAGCTTTCACCGAGCACCCAACGCACTGCATCGATGACATTTGATTTGCCACAGCCGTTCGGGCCGACAACACACGTCATCTGATCAGGAAATGGGATCTTAGTGGGTTCAACAAACGATTTGAAACCCGCTAATTTTATGGTGCTTAAGCGCATCTAATTGTTTTACCGATTTTTATTGTTATTCTTCAATTTAACCCATTTTAGGGTAAAAGGTTAAGCGTGGCGCTTAAAATTATCTAAAATAATACCCGTTGCCATCGCTACATTAAGCGATTCTGCTTGGCCATAAGCCGGAATAGTGATTTTATCAGTAACTAAGCTTTCGCAATCAGTTCGTATACCATGAGATTCACTGCCCATTAGTAACACGGCATCTTGTTTAAGAGCAGTTTTGTGGATGTTCTCACCTTCTAAAAATGCACCATACACAGGGAGCTTTAGGCTTGGTAAGTAACTGGTTAAATCAGTTTGTGAGACACTCACGCGAGCAAATGAACCCATGGTTGCGCTAATAGTTTTCGGATTATAAGCATCCGCACTGTCTTTGCTGGTAACAATATGCTTAATACCATACCAATCAGCAACACGAATAATCGTTCCTAAATTCCCCGGATCCGACACGCCATCAAGGGCTAAAATAAGTCCCGATGTTGGTAATGCTTGCTCACTTGGCATATCAACAACAGCAATTGCGGCGTTGTTACTAACAAGCGTACTAGCTTTGGTAAGGCTGTCTTCATCTGCTTCAATGACTTGATGGGCTGCAAGTGCTGATTGATGCGCAGAAATAAATGCAGGAGTCGCAAAGATATGAGCAATGCTAAAACCACTGTTTAGTAATTCAAGTACATTTTTTTCGCCTTGAACAAGGTACTGGTTATATTGCTTACGGTATTTCTTTTGACCTAATGCACGAATTAGTTTCAGTTGGTTTTTTGAAATCATAACAGCCTCATAAAATGATGGTTAAGTATATCACCAAGGTCACAGATTCTGTACTCGAAAAACCAAGGGGAAAGTGCCAATTGCTTATTCAATCAGCACTTTTAAGAGACACTAGCTAATAAGAGGCATTAACTAATTTTTGTCAGCCATTCATTTAACCATGGCTCAGTAACAGGCCAAGGCTCAAAATCTTCACAGGCATCAATTTCTAAACGATGACCAACAGGTTTTGCCTGTAAATCGCGAAACAGCTCATCAAAACTGCGACCTGCACCACAAAACGTATCGCCATAGCTGCGGTCGCCCATAGCAATAATGCCGTATTGCTTGCCTGTTAACATAGGAAATTGATCATTTAATTGGCTATATAAAGCGATTAAATTGTCAGGAATATCGCCCTGACCCGTCGTTGAAGTGATCACTAAAATATGTGACGCAGCCAGCATGTCATCAACCGTGCCATTTTCAACTAATTGCGCTTGATGCTCAGACTTTTCAATGACTTCAATAACTTGTTCGCTTAAACGCTCAGCACCGCCGTAAACACTGCCGACAAAAATACTAATGGTTGCCATAATAATCCTTTTCTTCTGTTGGCCAGCCAAGTTGCTGGCAAATCGTTAACATTGCATCGCCTAAAGGCGCTCTAATTGTTATTGGTTGCTTGCTATAAGGGTGCACAAACTTTAATTCAGAGGCAAATAACATTAACCGACGAAGTTTAAAATGCTCTCTAAAAAATTGATTATGCTGATTATCACCATGATTTACATCACCAATAATTGGCAATGATAAATGTTTTAAATGACGACGAATTTGATGTTTGCGGCCAGTTTTTGGAAAACACTCCACCAGCGAGTAACGAACTGTTGGGTATTTACCAATTGGAATAGGCAAGCTTGCTTGGTGCAGGCAATGAAATTGCGTTTGTGCTTCTTGCGGTGCTTTATTTTGATCAGCAAACTTATCGGCAATTTTATCAAGCTCTTCTTTTAAAGGTTTATCTAAGAAGATTGATTCGTTTAAAAAGCCTCTTACTAAAGCTAAGTAACGTTTTTCAATTTGCCCATCAATAAACAACTGGTTCATGTCACGGGCTGCTTCTGAGCTTAACGCAAACAGTAATACGCCTGAGGTTGGTCTATCTAAACGATGTACAGGAAACACATGTTGGCCTATCTGGTCACGCAGCATTTGCATTGCAAATTGGGTTTCGTGTTTGTCTAAAAACGAACGGTGAACCAATAAACCGGATGGTTTATCAATCGCAATGTAATTTTCATCGCGGTACAGAATCGTTAACTCATCAAATTGTGGCTTAACACTCTCTTGCATCTTAGTCATCACTCAAAAGTTGATCGAGTTTTTGTAAAACGTTAATCACATCATTACCGCCGCTGTGTTGTGCCAGCATCATTTCAGCCATAGGTGCAATTGCAAAATTACGGGGTAAAGGCTGGGCATGTGCAATGAGGGTATGCATTTTTTCAAGAAAAACAAATTGCAGCCATTGCTCAAAAGCCATGGTGTCATGACAAAACGGCACACTAGAATTGAGTGCACTTGGGTCAATCGGTGTTGTTTGCCAAAGTGAATGGCGTTGTAATGTGGATTCTAATTCGCGCAGCAGCGCCAAAGTCTGTTGATGCATTGTAAAACTCTTAATACCTTTGTGCTTAGTATACCCTGTTCCAAGGCGCCATGGTATGGCGTATAATTCGCGGCTGATATAGATTAAAAACGGTAATTGAGATTTTATGACTGAGCAGATCGCCACTTTAGGGCAACTTCTGGATGCAGCAGGTACCACTTGGCGTGCCTTCGATATTGGCAGACACATCACGAAATTAGACAAAAAACAATTTCTTGCCATTGAAGAAACAAAAATCCCTTACCCTTACCCGCTTGCTGGTCATGCTTGGCTTGCTATTCAATTTTGGGATGTAAAAGCGTCTAAAGAACCTTATGTATGGTTTTTAAAATTCCCCCTAGATGAGCAAAGCCGTCTTGTAAGTGCAAGCCGCGATCATTTCGCAAATATGGTAATTGAAGCGCTTGGTACAGAAATTACCGGTGAAAATGCCGAAGGCAAATTAGACAACAACCCGTATGTATTTACGCCAAACGCCAACAAGCTAGCAGCATTTAATGCACAGGTTAAATGTTTACTTAAACAAAGTGCTTCACAGTATTACGAATATGCGCAGCTGTATTTTTCAGGCAAACTCGGTTTTGATAATTGGCAAAGTGTTGCTGTACAAGGTATTGCAGACTTTGCGATGCGTTTAGATAACGACAACAATTTAGCAAATCTACAAGCCGCTTGGGGGCAATTACCAGTCGAAGTATTACAGCCGCTAAGTGCAATGCTTGAACATGTTGCAATCGAACCCGTGTTTGCAGAGCAATTGTTAGCCTATGGTTTAAACGCCATAGAGAATAAAGACGACATCGCCCTTGTTGCAGCTCTTAGAAGCTTATCAAAAACACCAGCACAAGGTTTAACTGCGCAACTTGTTGATACTGTATTACGCTCTGATATGAACACCCAGTCAGATGTACTACTAACGATTGCGGGGCGCTGTTTTAGCACACTTGAAGACCCAGAACGCTTACACGTGTTTATGGATTGCTGTGCACACCACACTGAAATTGAACAACTGTTTGTGAGTATTTTCACCGATTTAGTTGCAATTCCTAGTATTCGCCCTCACCTACTAGGTTTATTAAGAAAAGAAAATCGTAGCGAAACACTCGCTCGAGCAATTGGAAGGTTATTTTCGTAAATGGCAGGCTTGTGGACACTCATCATCATTGGCAGCATCATCTACTTTTTTTGGTTAAACAGAAAAGTGGCCGAAGCAGCTAATCTTCATGCACAAAGACAAATTGAGCAATTAAATGTGCAATTGATGAGTGTTGCTTGCAATAAGCGCCAACTTGGCATTTTAAAAAACGGTAAACCAGGTATAAAAAGCGAATTTATTTTTGAGTTTTCAAGTGATGGACAAAACGTGTATCAAGGCGTTTTGATCATGGAAAACGAATTACTTAAAAGCGTAGTAATACCGCCGCATAAGATTTAAGTTGCGAGTTGCGAGTTGCGAGTTGCGAGTTGCGAGTTGCGAGTTGCGAGTTGCGAGTTGCGAGTTGCGAGTTGCGAGTTGCGAGTTATACAAGAATAATTGCAAGTGCGAGAAGTGCAACCCCCATAAAGAACTAAGGCGTAGCTAATAGCCACGCCCCAATCTTGCTACTTCCATGATTAAGTATCCTTACTTATGCCGAAGCTGCCTTTTTATCTTTCCCCTGAACGGGTATACATCCGATACACCCACCATGCTACTTCATGTAACATTTAACACATCCTAGTGCCGTCCTCTTGCCGTCAATGGCTATCCACTTCGTTTTCCAAACGCTCCTTTAGCTTCCTGCTAAAATCATCCTTTGGTCAGTCCTTTTCAATCGCTCCGCGATTGTACTGCATCCTGGCAGTGTCCTCGTTCTTCCTTGCTTCCCTAGCTCTTGTCCCTTTGCTTCCTGCTAAGCTTCTTGCTTTGTTGCCATAATCCTAATCCTTGGCATCAGTTCAATCGTTGAACCTGCGTCTTCTTGACATGATTAAGTTTAGAGAAATGCGGATATCTTGGTAGGCATAAAAAGTAATTTTTTCTAAGTCACAAAAATGACAAAAACAATAAATCCTTTAAAATCATTACAATAAGCAATTATGGGTACAAATTTAAAGGCATTAAACTGATAAAACGCACAGCAATGTGAGATTTATCTCACATTGCTATTTCCAAAACGTCCTTTTGTCAATTTGCTGCTTTGAACATCAAGTCACCTTCAACTTGGTTAAAGCTTAATGCTTTGAACACTTCAAACCCTTCAGAGCTAAAGAATTCGCGCTGTTCAGAGCGAGTAACAAATACGGCTAAACCACTTGCTTGATTGCTTGACTCAACTAAATCATCAAGCCCTCGTAGCAGATATCTGCCTAAACCTTGCCCCTGAAAATGTGGGTCAACGGCTATAAAGGCTAAAAACAGATAATGGCCTTTACTCGAGAGCGCTTCACGAATAGTGCGCTCTTTTTCTATAAGCTGATTGGTTTGCAAGTAACCCGCACTAAGCATCAGTTTTAAGCGCCAATGCCAGTATCGTTCAGCTTGCAGTTCACTTGCCGAATCGAATACACAGGCAATGGCTTTTAATCTACTTTGTGAGTAAAGACCTATTAGAGGCTGCTTTTCTTGCCAGAAACTTGCTAGCTCTTCACGTACTAAAGCACGTAATTTAGTTTCATATTTACTTGGGTTATCTTGTTGAAAACCTAATACATTCTGAAGAACGGGATCATCATGATAGGCTTGATAAATAAGGCTTGCGGCAGTGCTAATATCTTCAGCACTCAGGTATTGCACACTTAAGGTTTCGGGTTCAGCAACTGTCAAAATACTCATCCTTTTATTTGTTTTATTATTTTCGTACTAGACTATAAGGTATATACCCAACAGCGATTAAAAACAAATTCAGCGTAAGTTAAACTGCGGTTCATCATCATTAAGTTCAAGCAGTAATAATTATCGCCATACACAAGGAGCAGGACTATGGATACGACAAAACATGATATTTCGACCCTATTTGCACAACTTGGTTTACCGAGCAAAGAAAGTGAAATAGATGCTTTTATAGCATCCCATCAACTATCTGATACAACCCTATTGCAGGAAGCGCCTTTTTGGGATGAAGCTCAGCAACACTTTTTAGCAGAATCACTTGCAGAAGATGGTGCTTGGAGCGAGGTGATTGATGAATTAGACGCAAGGTTACGCCAGTAACGCCTGCGACCTAATTTACGAGCTTAAATAACATTCTTTTAGCTCGTAAATTAGGAAAGTAATTTCACTCCACATCTATTATTGCTACCATACGCGCGCACTGCAGCCCATATACTGCGGTGCTTTTTAGTCTTTATAAAAGAGTTTATACAAAAATGAATGCCGTTGTATTTGATGCAATTAAAACCCTTCTTGATGAAGGTAAAACCCCGACAGTTGCCTTAACTAAAAGTAAGCTAGCCCAACCAATGCCGATGCCTGTGATCATCGCAGCGGTTAGCCAATATAAAAACAATCCGGATTCAATTAATAATTTCATCAATAACCCGTCAAATGAACAACTGAGTACACCAAAGGAAAGTCAATTGGATCGTATTGAAGCTAAATTAGATAGGTTATTAGCACTGCTTGAGAAAAAATAATGTTTGTTGTCGATCTGACTTTTGATTGCTACCAAGATACTACCCTAGAGCTTGCTGAGCAGGCGATAAACCGCCTAGTGAATGCGCTTCGTTTTAACGGCCAAATTATTGGTGATGAATTTCCAACGGTTTTAAAAGATGGATTTTTCATTACTCGTGTAATGTGCCCAACCGAAGATGCGATGCATCCGCTCAACCATAGCCCGTTTGTAAAACATAGCATTGAGCAATTAAACACTGCAGGCTTATTGGCACCAAAAGTTAAAGTGGTCGGCCAAGACATTCACTCAAATGGCGCAGACATGTGTCATGATCCGTCGTGCTATATTTTGTATACCACGTACGTGCACACCTGTAGCCCGCTTTATTGTGGTGATGACTTTTTGCCTGTGCCGCTATTTCGCATTCCAGCAATTGCCAATGGCGATTACAAAACACTCATTAAATGGCAAGAAGACTGGCAAGCCTGCGATCAAATTCAGATCAATGGTGCAACCCGTTGTGAATTTCCTGCGCTTGAAGAGCTAACTAGCATCAAGAGTGACTTATACCGCCGTGGTCGCGATATCACGAAACGTATTAGTTTTCTAACCAAGAAGCCGGTTTATTACTATTTATATCGTGTAGGCGGCGTTGACAAAGAGTCAGAGCTTAAACGTCGCTGCCCAAGCTGCGATGGCGAGTGGAAATTACCAGAGCCATGGTTTGGCTTATTTGATTTTCGTTGTGAGCCCTGTGGCATTGTTTCGAATATCTCGTGGGACTTTCAATAGCTTAATAAAGGCAATAAATTAAAAAGGCAAAAACCAAATACACGAAAGGGGCAACCGCCCCTTTTTTACTTATTGAATTTATACCGTTACTTTGTCTAAAAACTCACTGATGCTATTCGCTAGCACATGATGTGGTTTTTTACCCACATACTCTAAGCAAACCTCACCGCTTTCGACTAATACAGTGATCAGTAGATCATCTTGCTCTGTAAGACCAATAAATACGGTTTCTGGCTGCTTTAGCTTGCGCTTCATTAACACGTGACCGGTAATATTTTGCTGTAAGCGGCTAAAATCATCTTCATTCCATGCTTGTAGCAGTTCAATGTGATGATCATCAATACTCAATAACAAATTACCCGCATAGACATGACCAAACAATGGGCTTAAATCTTCAGGAAACGATAACTCTAGTGCCTTGGCTAAGTCTTCTAAACTGCCAGCAGGTTGTTGTGGAACTGCACACCACTGAATAAGCCCCTGCTCATCTACTTCGCCCTGCTCACATGGACTTGGCCATGCTGTATCATGTTCAATAACAGGAAGCTTTCCTGTGCGTTCGAGGCATTTTTCACTAAATGCTTGATGTAACTTATCTAGTTTTGTAGAAACAGACATACTGCGAAACTCATTGGCTTTAGGTATAATGCTGCCATTGTAACTACAAAAGTGTAAAGATGACAGATTACAGCAACTCACCCGAACTGAAAAACAGTGTTCTTGGTAAAAGCACAGAGTATGTAGATACCTACACACCAAGTTTACTGTTTCCTATTGCCCGTAAATTAAACCGTGATGCATTAGGTGTTAGCGAAGATAACTTACCGTTTAAAGGCCAAGATATTTGGACTGGCTATGAATTATCGTGGCTAAATAGCAAGGGTAAGCCAATGGTCGCTGTGGCAACGTTTGTATTTCCTTGTCAGAGCAGCCATATCATTGAGTCTAAGTCATTCAAACTGTACCTAAATAGCTTTAATCAAACACGTTTTGAGACGCTAGATGGCGTACATCAAGCGCTTAGCAAAGACTTGTCAGATGCAGTTAATGCACCGGTGGTCGTTACTTTATACCAAGCAGATGATTTCAATTGTTTGCCATTTTCAGCGTTACCGGGCGAATGTATTGATGATCTGGATATCGAAATCACCAGCTATGATATTGATGCAAGCTCACTTCGCCATAATGGTGATGAGATTGTCTCAGAAACCCTACACAGTCACTTACTAAAATCGAACTGTTTGATCACCTCACAGCCTGATTGGGCGAGTGTGATTATTCGTTATAAAGGCCAAGCGATTTGCCATGAAGCCTTATTAAAATATTTAATTTCATTTCGAACTCACAACGAATTTCATGAGCAATGTGTAGAGCGTATTTACTGCGATTTAATGCAGCAGTTAAACCTCGAAGAGTTAGAAGTGTATGCCCGTTATACACGCCGTGGTGGTTTAGATATCAACCCTTATCGCTCAACGAATCAAGATGAAACACCCTTCAAGGTAAAAATTAATCGCCAATAACTTTGGTGACAATAAAAAACCGAGTGGTGAACTCGGTTTTTTATTGCCTGAAGATCCGTTACAGATAATTACTCGTCTTTAAAAATACCCACATACGTTGGTGATGTATTTGATTTACTCGCACGGTACATACCAGCGGTGTTAAACGGCAAGCTAATGTTACCTTTAGCATCAATAATGATCACACCGCCTGTGCCACCTATAGGCATTAATACATCGTGGATCACTTCGTTCCCCGCTTCTACAATAGTTTTACCTTGGTATTTTACGCGAGCACAAATATCAGCTGCCACATTGTAGCGAATAAAGTACTCGCCATGGCCTGTCGCAGATACTGCACATGATTCGTTTTCAGCAAAGGTCCCCGCACCAATCACTGGTGAGTCACCTACACGACCAAAACGTTTTGCTGTCATGCCACCTGTAGAGGTACCTGCGGCGATATTACCGTTTTTATCAAGTGCAACTGCACCGACAGTGCCCATTTTGTAATTAACCGGCAGGGCTTTGTGTGCAGCTTGGTAGTCTTTGCTAGTTACTTTTTGTTTATCGAGCTTTTCTTTTGCTTTTAATAACGCTTTATAACGGTGCTCAGTATCAAATAGGTTGTTTTCAACCAGCGGCATACCTTGAGTTTTTGCAAACTCTTCAGCACCTTGGCCGCTGAGCATAACATGCACTGATTTTTCCATCACTAAGCGCGCCAAGTTAATTGGGTTTTCAATGTGTTTAACCCCAGCAACAGCTCCAGCTTGGCGTGTACGACCATCCATAATCGATGCGTCAAGCTCATGTGCCCCGTCATAAGTATATACAGCACCGCGACCAGCGTTGAAATACGGCGAGTTCTCCAGCACATTAATTGCCGCAGTGATAGCATCTAGGCTCTCACCACCCTTTTCAAGCACGGCATAGCCTGTTTCAACGGCTTCTTTTAGTTTTGCACGGTAAGCTTTTTCTTGCTCTGGCGTGAAGCGGCTCTTTTCAATCGTTCCTGCACCACCATGAATGGCGATAGCAAAAGGTTGATCACTACTGTGGCTTAAAGTACTAAATGATAATGCGCTAAGGGCAATGGCTGAGGTGAGTAATGTTTTTAACATAGTGGCACTTATATTTATTTTAGTTTGTAAGCCCAATGTGAATAATTAGGCGCTGCATTTCAAGCTTTAACCGACGAAAGAAACAAAAAAAGCGCCAAATGGCGCTTTTTTTCAGCTGTTTAAAATTAAGCTTGAGCTGCTTTTAAACGTGCTAAACGTGCTACTTGGTGAGTAGACGTTAAGAAAGAGTAGATAGGTGCTAAGTAGCCACGCTTACGAAGGTCTAAGAACTCTTCATCACTTAGTGAGTTAAGTTTTTTCTCATCAACAAGGTAGATACCGTTGATGTCTTTTTTCTCACCTTTGATTTCTACAGTTAGCGTTTGAGCTACTAGTAGTTCTTTGTCTGCAAGGTACTTAGTGAATGCTTCAGTTACCTGAGAGAACTCGATGAAAGAAACAAGTGCTTCTTTACGACGCTTAAGGTACTCAGTTTCTTCACCGTTTTCGAAAAGTGCATTACCTGTTTCTTCGCTTACAAGTGGGCTTGCTTCGTCGATTACGATACCAAATTGGTCAGCTTCTGGGTGCTTAACAAGACCTAGTGGGTAACGAGTCATAGACATAGGTGCAAATGCAGCTGTCCATTTGTCGTCTTGAATGAAAAGGTTCTCGCCTGGCTCTAGACCAAATAAAGCAACTGCTTGGAATTGACCTGATTCGTTGTTTTTAACAAATGCCATTGGGAATTCATTTGCGATGCGTGCAAATTCGTGTGCAACCACAGGTACTAAGTGCTGAGTTTTCATGAACTCAATGTTGATGCCATTTTGAATTTTAGTGTTGGCATGTTTTTCGTTATGTAAAGGCTGTACTTGTTGCTCCGCCATGATACTGCTCCATTAATTTTATAATATGTTTTTGCTGTTAGTGCCCAAAGCCTATAGGTTTTGGCAACAAAAAGGAAGTGAAAATTTTGTGGCAGTTTGTACATTATAAATTAACAAATTTACCTACATTACCAATCAACCCCAAATGATGAAAAAACAAGCTATAAGCAAGTAAATATTATCACGCATAAGCCACTATTTTTGTTAGTATATTCAACAATTATGGAGAGACTGAGGCAAACAATGGAAAGCTATCAATTAAATAAAGACTATAAAGTAAGCAGCGTTTTCATTGCTGAAATTAATGAGACTGTCATTATTGTTGATGACTTTTTACACAGCCTTGCGCCTATTTATCAATTTGCCACAAATACGGCCTATTTCCAGCCTTTTGGCAGCGATGGCACTCTATACCCTGGCAAACGAGATGAAATGCCTGCGCCTTACTACCGAGCTTTTGAGCAGCTACTTAACGAGCTTTTAGAGCAAGAAATCATTACAAGCGGTGAAAATAATTTATATCTTCACCGCTGTAAGCTTTCATTAGTTACTCAAAATGCGAATGAATTAAATACCTTGCAGCGAATGCCACATATTGATTCAACGGATGATAAAACATTTGCAGCAGTGCATTATTTGTCTCCTAAAGAATGGGGCGGCACAGGCATATACAAATACCTCCCCGAGAACATAATTAAAGTGACAGCTGATAACCAAAATAGCGTGCATAACATGATTGCTGATACAGAAAAACACAGCGCAACTCATCAAGGCTATTTAAATGAAACAACAGGGCTTTTTGAAAAAGTGGTGGATATTGAAGCCAAGGTAAATAGGCTCGTAATTTATAAGAGTAACCTATTGCACAGCGCAGCTCTTTTTAATCACAAAAAGTACAGCAATGATCTAAGCAACAGTCGTTTATCTATCTCTTCATTTTTTAGAATTAGCTAAGCTGACTAATACCTTTTTAGCCAGCTCAGTTAATAAAGTTAGTTTTTCTGTAAGCCAAATTTCTTTATTTTATTTAACAGCTCTCTGTGCTTAGGTAGCTCATTTAATAACTGCTTGACGCGCTGCTGTTTAAATTTAGCAACTTGTTGATTGTCGCTCTGCTTATATTGCTGCTTAGTGGGTACATAATGCATACCAAACAATACATATAAGTAGTTTTCTAAGTCGAATAAATCGAACTTACTGGCAAAGTCTTCGCGTACTGGTGTAAAGCGCTGCCAGCGTGCTAGGTTATTTTTTAGTTTTTCTGATAACTGGTCGGCTTTTTTGTTATCACGCCAAAAGGCTGAATCAGTTCTATCCGAAATACAGTAATGCATTTTTATAAAATCGAACGTTTGTTGCCATACATAATTCACCTGCTGATTGTAATCACCAGCAACTAAGTTAATGTCATCTCGGGTACGCGGAAAACGCTTTGCTAATAACCCCGCAGAAAAGTCTGCAATTAAGATGGCAGTTGCTTCAAGTGGCTCAACAAACCCTTGTGACAAGCCTATAGCGACACAGTTTTTGTGCCACATTTTTTCTCTATGCCCTACTTTCATCGGGATCTTTCTTGGCGTTAAGTGCTCAAATTTATTACCTAAATAATGATGCAATTTAGCGTGTGCTTGCTCATCGCTCATATACTTAGATGAATAAACAAACCCCACTCCTCTTCGCTCTGTGAGCGCAATATCCCAGATCCAACCAGCTTGGTGTGCCGTAGCAATAGTGTAAGGCGGTATTTCATCATCGCTTTGTGTCGGTACTTGCAATGTGATTGCAGTATCAGTTAACAAACTATCTGACTTATCAACAAAGCCCACCCCTAGTTTTTGCCCAATAAAGGCAGCCGAAAAACCGGAGCAATCAATAATAAAGTCAAATTCTAAGGCGTTACCTTCTGAGTCGATTAGGTGTGTAATAAAACCTTGCTCATCACAGCTGACATCTTTAATTTCTGCAAACAGGTGTTTTACAGCAAAATGTTGCGTGGCATGGCTTTTTAAGAAAGCAGCAAACTTTTTAGCATCAAAATGATAGGCATAGCCATTGATACCTGCATATTGAGGTGTCGCAATTGTTTTCGGTGCTAGGTTATTTTCACAACACGCATGTTGTTTAGAAACAAAGTCTGCGTAATCATTACCGTTTCCCTCAGCAAGCCACTGCTGAGTTAACTCCTCACCAAATATATGTGGGTGATCAAATAAATGATGGTAAAAGTTAGCACCATGTTTGTGTTTATCTAGCCAATTAACAAACTTGATTGACTGCTTAAAAGTAACATCACATTCATTGATAAAGTCACTTTCACTGATACCAAACTTTTGTAAAGAGTTGCGCATCGAAGGAACAGTACCTTCACCGACACCTATGCTGGCAATATTAGGAGACTCGATTAACGTGATCTCAATGCCACTTTGCAAAAGCGCATGACCCAAATGGTTAGCGGCTAACCAACCTGCTGTTCCGCCACCAACAATTGCGATTTTTTTTATCATTTTTACTCGCCCACTTTTTACTCACAAAAAAGCCCAGTGCGAGCTGGGCTTTCTTAATTTCGTTATCTAAATCAAATTAGAAACGTAGTGATACACCTAGCTTGTAGCGTGCTTCACCTTCAAAGCTCCATGCTGGGTAGCCGTTACGAAGCTCAGGTTTAACCTCAGCATCGCCTGTAGCAGTACCAATTTGGATACTATCTTCTTCAGTAATATTAACCGCTTCAAATGTTAAGTCTAGGTAGTCAGTCACAGCAAACTTAGCTGTTAGATCAAGCGTACCGTAGTCTTGATGCTCGCGATTACCATAGAAGTATGGTGCTTCACGAACCATATACTCTGAGCGCCAGTTGTACGCTAAACGTACGCTATAGAAATCTGCTTCATAGTAACCAACTAAATTAACCGTATGCTCTGAAGAGTCAGAGAATAATTCAATACGGTCAGGGAAGTTCTCCGCTGGAGCTTCTGAATCAACCCAAGTGTAGTTCGCTTGATAACCAAAGCCACTGTCGAAACCATCTTGAATTTGCAGCTCGATACCTTTAATCTCACCGCCAGAACCAGTACCCTTTGTAGCAACAGTCCAATTATCAACACCTGAATCTGGATCTACAATACCTATGCTTTGATTCAGAATCTGATCGACTTTTGTAAATGAAGAAATATCTTTGATAAAGTAAGCCGCGCTAATCATGCCGTCACCATCAAAGTAGTATTCAATACCAAAATCAGCTTGCGTTGCTTTGAACGGTTCAAGTCCAATGTTACCAGTAGAAATTACTTCGTTACCAACAGTACCATCTTCATAACCAGAAAGAGATGATGCAGCAAACATATCGCTATAATTGGCACGAGAAATAACTTGTGCTGCAGAGAAGCGTAAAATCAGGTCTTCAGTTAAGTCAAACGCTACGTTTACACTCGGTAAAACTTCACTGTAATCAGCTTTTTCAGTGCTTAACCCATTACCATAACTACCATTCGCATCAAGAGCATAATAATCTGACTCAGCATCTGTAGAAACATATCTTAAACCAAAGTTACCGCGAATCCCTTCTGCCGAAAAATCAGCCATTGCGTATAAAGAGATATTTTCCTCTTGAATTGTTCCGTAACCAGACTTATAAGCAATTGACGTATTGTCGAAACTTGTAATAGCAGCATAACCATCACTAATCATTTGATCTAGGTTTGGCTCTGGTAGTGTATATCCTGCACCTGAAGAAACAGTGCCTGAATAATAGCGAGACGCATCGTATGCAGCGATTGAGTCAACTAAGTTTGCAGTATAGGTTTCTTGCTTAACTTCGTGATCAGCCCAGCGGAAACCTGTTTTGATTGCTGTGATAGCACCGAAATCTACAGGGATAGTTAAGTCGAACTGCGCATAAGTCTCTTCATCTGTGTTAGGTTGCTTTTTAAGTGCCCAACCTGCTGAAGAAAGTTGCCCTTGGAAGTCATCTGGAGTAAACGATTTATTGGCAACATCAATGTCAATTACATCACCAGTTGCATCGTATGTGCCTGCATAATCTGCCGGAGTACCTAACCAGAAACCATAGTTCGCTGTTAAATCTGTACCACCTTCAGATTGTGTATTACCCACTCGACCTTTAAGTTCGAAATTTTCGCCAGCGTATTTGAATTCAAAATCAACCGTATCCGAAGTCATTGAACCTGCGCGTGCCCACGTTTGTGCCCAACCTGGATTTGCTCCTTCTCCAGAACGACGGTAGAAAGTACACGTGCCATCTACATTAACTTGTTCACAAGCAGCATCTTTATCATCAGGGAACATGACAAATAAAGAAGTATTCGCGTTATCAGCCGAAAGATCTAGGCTCATTACATTAAGGCCTAATTCTAAAGAATCAGTTGGACGGTATTGGAAAGCTGCATTGATAGCAGTACGTTCACGTTGTTGTTGGAATGTTGAAGGAACAATATCACCCCAACCAACTAATGACTCAATACCATTACGTTGGTAATTTGTTTCAGAAAATGCTGCTGAAACTAGTGCACCAAAGGTTTCTTCATCATTTTTCCAGCTATAAAGGCCAGAGATTTCAGGATCTGTTTCTTCAGAAATAGTGCCGTAGTCAGCTTTCACACTTCCGAAAAGAGTATTAGCGTCAAGATCTAAAGGCTTACGAGTGTTTACGATTACCGTACCACCGATACCACCTTCAACGAGATTCGCCTGAGATGATTTATAAACCTCAATGCCTCCAACCATTTCTGGTGGAAGTAATGTGTAGTTAAAGCTTCTATCGATAGATTGTTGATCATACCAGCCTGTTGAAGCAACTGAGTGGCCATTCAGTAAAGTACGTGTTAACTGTGCAGATGCACCACGGATGGACACTTGCTGACCTTGACCAAACGCGCGGTTTACTGCTACGCCTGAAATACGGCCAAGCGCTTCACCTACATCACTATCTGGAAACTTACCGACATCTTCTGCAGAAACAGCATCGACAACGCTGTCAGCAAAGCGCTTAGTATTCATTGAAGCTTCAAGTGAACGGCGAATACCGCGAACTTCAATTACTTCAACATCTTCTTGAACTTTAGTTTCATCTGCTGCGTATGCAGCGCCAGTGAACCCAGCACTCATTACGAGGCCGATATTAACTGCTAATAAGCTTTTCTTAAAATTTTTAGCTAACACAGGATTCCCCTTGAATCATTTTGTTGGTTTTTTATATCACTTCTGCCCAGTGATGATGACAACGCTGTCATCTAGTAACAAACCATACACTCTAAATTACATTTGTGCTACATCTTTTTGGTTAATTTGTGCAAAAAATTTACAACGAAATAATCAAGTTATTGATATAACTAATATTTAATATTGAGTTTTTAAGAATTGTTACAAATAAACGGCGCAAATATAGCATGAGTGATATTGCAGATGAAAAGAGCAAAAGGATGAGTTTTTGAAATTTGCTAAAATTTACATGTGTTTTTGTAAGCTTTAGTTTCCATTGGGCGTTTATTAACCATAACTAAAAGTTATATAAAACCTGTTATCTAACAATAAATTAGCTTAAAAAACTAACCTATTCCTAAAAGCACGCTGTCATGTACAAATTATTTTTAACTTTTTCTGGGCAGAATGAGTTAAAGGGGATGTTGAGAATAATAACCAATAACAATGACAGCGTTGTCATTTTTAATTATATAGAGCCATTTTGTACTTGTCTAACACTTTATCGGGCTATTTAAAGAAAGCGTATTTATGCAAAATCGTTTGTTAAAGATGAGAATTTAAAAACAAAAAAGCGAGCATAATAGCTCGCTTTTGACATTGAGTTTGATCAGGCGATTAAGGCGCCCAATAAACTTCAATATTGATATGTGGGTGATTCAATACTGCACGTAAAGGCATGTCAGCAACTGCACCGCCCTCTTTCGCTTGCTTGTAAACAGCCAGTTTTTCTTCACCGCTAATTAAAAGCTTCACAACTTTAGAATCTGCAATCGCAGATAAAGTTAACGTCATACGCTCAGTGATTTTACCTGTTACATCGCTTTCAATAGCGTTAATTGCACATACTAAATCATCTGTCGCAAGACCGTGTTCAAGACCTTCGGCATGAGGGAAAAGAGAAGCCGTATGACCATCTGGACCCATGCCTAAAATTGTCACATCAAAAGGACGCTTTAATGCTTTGTATGCAGCTTCACATTCAGCTACACCATTTTGTGCCGTTAATGCATCATTTTTCATTGTTACGAAATTAGCTGCTGCACCATGGTTTTGTAATAGCGTGCTTTTGATAAATGCTTCATTACTTTTTTCATGATCAGCATCAACCCAACGCTCATCAACCATAGCAACATCAATGTTTCCCCAATCAAGTTCAAGGTTCGATAAGTGCTTATAAGCAGGTGCTGGCGATGAGCCACCCGATACCATTAGTACCGCACGACCATCTTCTTTAATGCCAGCAACAAGGCTTTGTTCAAGGCTTGAAGAAAGCTCAGCTGTTAATTCGTCTTTGTTTGCAAAGAATTTTTCAACAATTGTTGCCATCTAAATTACGCCTTATCGCCTGTGTTAAACCAAACGTGGTTGTTTTCTTCTAAAAGCTCATCTGCATCTTCAGGGCCCCATGTACCAGCTCGGTATAACGATGGTGCACCTTTTTCTTGCCAACGCTCAATGATTGGGTCAATCCATTTCCATGCTTGACGCACTTCATCACGGTGAATAAACAGTGATGGGTTATTTGCTGCGGCATCTAACATTAAGCGCTTGTAAGCATCTGAATGGAAACCATTACTGTACGCTTGCGATAACTCAATGTTCATGGTTACTGGTTCTAATTGCATCTCAAGGTTATCAAGGCGCTTAGACATCAGTGTTAATTGAATTGTTTCTTCTGGTTGCAGACGAATAACAAGACGATTTGGCTCAATGTTACCTACGTTGTCGGTATAAACGTTGTGAGATACTTTTTTGTATTCAACAACGATTTCAGCACAACGCTTTTTCATACGTTTACCAGTACGAAGATAGAAAGGAACACCTGCCCAACGCCAGTTATCGATGTGCGCACGAATAGCAACAAAAGTTTCTGTTTTGCTCGCACCTTCGTTTAATTCTTCTAAGTAACCTGGGACAATTTTACCGTCTAAGTTACCTGGTACATACTGACCACGTACAATGTTTGCATCAACATCTTCAGCCACTAACGGACGTAACGACTCAAGTACTTTTAATTTTTCAGTACGGATGCTGTTCGCGTTTAATTTGTTTGGTGATTCCATTGCCACTAAGCAAAGTAATTGTAACAAGTGGTTTTGTACCATATCGCGTAATGCACCCGCTTTATCGTAGAAACCAGCGCGGCTTTCTAGGCCCACTGTTTCTGATAAGCTGATTTGGATGTTATCGATTGATTTAGCATCCCAAAGGTTTTCAAACAGTGAGTTTGAAAAACGCAGTGCCATTAAGTTTTGTACTGTTTCTTTACCTAAGTAATGGTCAATACGGAATACTTGCTCTTCTTTGAAGTATTCAGCAATTTTTGCATTGATTGCTTCAGCAGATTCACCACAGTAACCAATCGGTTTTTCAACAACAACGCGTGACGTTTCTGTGATCAGACCTTTCTTAGATAAGATTTCACAACAGCTACCGTACACTGCAGGTGGTAATGAAAGGTAAAAAACACGAGACTTATCAGCATCGTGTTCATCAAGGATATCTTTTAGTTTATCCCAGTCATCATCGGCTTCGGTTACATTCGTTACAACCGGCACAAGATAAGCTGAAAATGCTTTCCAATCTTTTGCGTTGTACTCACCTTTACCTAAAAAGTCTTGTAACGCTTTATGTGCTGTTTCGATGTATTCTTTGCGTTTGCTTTCTTCACGTACCGTAGGAAGGATACGAGAACCTTGAGGAAGGTTGCCCTCTTGATAAGCGCGATACATTGCAGGAAGTAACTTACGTAACGCAAGATCACCGCCGCCCCCAAAAATTACGATATCAAATGGATTTAACATATATCACTCTCTACATTGGCAATGCCATGTTAATCGACTCATGCAGTATGGCAGTGCGTGTTGTTATCTGGTTGATTGGCTGTGTTAGATGATCCCTTTAACAAAGCCTGTTGAATTTGTTGTAAGTAGTTTACTCATTATTCTTATGTTGGCTGAAGTAAATGAGTCTTAGGGGCTCTGTAAATCCTCTCACAAAAATACAGGCCCTAAGAACTCCAGCGCTACCCGTTCAAAGGTATTCGGTTTGCAGCTGTTGCTGCGAATCTATTACTGCTTACGATGTGTTTTATAGTAAGCGATCAGTCCGTTGGTTGAGCTGTCGTGTGGATGACTTACTTCGTCATCAAATAATTCAGCTTCAATTTTAGAGGCAAGTCCCTTACCTAGCTCTACACCCCATTGGTCAAATGAACAGATTTCTAAGATAATGCCTTGGCAGAAGATCTTGTGCTCATAAAGCGCAATTAAACGTCCTACCGTTTTCGCATCAACTTTATCTAACAACATTGACGTTGTTGGGCGATTGCCTTGGTGAATCTTATGATTCAATAATTCTGCAATTTCTGCTTCAGATTTACCTTTTGCGGTTAAATCTGCAGTTACTTGCTCTGCATCAACACCAGCCATCATCGCTTCGGTTTGTGCAAAGAAGTTTGATAATAAAATATCATGGTGCTTACCAACATTGACTTGCGGCTCAATTGAGGCAATAAAGTCAGCAGGTACAATTACATTACCTTGGTGCAGACATTGGTAAAAAGCATGTTGGCCATTAATACCTGTCATCCCCCAAATAATTGGAACCGTCGTGTAAGGAACCGTTTCACCAGCAAAAGTAACGTGTTTACCGTTACTTTCCATCTCACCTTGCTGTAAATACGCAGGTAACATGTGTAGTGCTTGGTCATACGGTAAAATAGCTTGTGCCGTATAACCTAAAAAGCTAGTGTTCCAAACACTTAAAAGCGCCATTAACAATGGTACGTTATTTTCAAATTCAGCATTTTTAAAATGCTCATCAATTTCAAACGCACCTTCTAGGATCTCTTCGAACGTGTCGAAGCCTAGGTACAGGGCGATTGGTAATCCTATCGCACTCCATAAAGAAAAGCGACCGCCTACCCAATCCCACATTGTGAATACGTTTTCATCAGCAATACCAAATGCCGCTGTTTTTTCTAAATTGGTGCTTACAGCTACAAAGTGCTTAGCAATATGTTCTTGCGCTTGTGCTGTTTGTAAAAACCACTCAACAGCCGATTTAGCGTTAGTCATGGTTTCTGAGGTTGTAAATGTTTTAGATGAGATAACAAATAATGTTGTCTCAACATCTAACCCCTGTAAAACAGATGCAATTTGAACACCATCAACATTTGATACATAGTGAACATTTAATGTGTCGTCAGCATAAGCAGCAAGTGCTTCGGTTGCCATTTGCGGACCAAGGTTTGAACCACCTACACCAATAGCAACAACATCTTTTACAGCTTTACCTGTGTAGCCTAACCACTCGCCACTGCGTACTTTGCCAACAAAGGCTTTCATTTTAGCAAGCTCAGCGTTAACAGCGTCTGTTACGTTTTCACCATCAACCATTACAGCTGTGTTAGCGCGGTTACGTAAAGCAGTATGAAGTACAGCACGGTCTTCAGTAATGTTAATTTTCTCACCACTGAACATCTTGTCGCGCCATGCGCTGATATCGCACTCTTTCGCTAAAGCAATTAATTGTTCAAAAACAGTTTTATCAATTTGTTGTTTTGAGTAATCGAATAATACACCTGGGATCTGAGCAGAGAATTGCTCGAAACGCGTGCTATCTTTGGCAAATAAATCTTTAAGATGAATTTGTTTCATCTTCTTGGTACTTTCAGATAGTGCTTGCCAACTAGCTAATTGCGAACGGCTGCTCATATATATAATCCCCTCAAAACTTGCAACAAACTGATTTTTAACTATCTTTTTATTAATGTTGAATAAAGACAGCAATTAAAAATACGATGAAAATTAACACTAAGTTAAAATGACAACGCTGTCAATGTTCTACTTTTACATTTTATAGTCGAGATAATAGCGCAATTTTTCTCTTTTGACACCGGTATCATAAAAATTATCTCAATTATTTTACTGCTAATTTGGTAGAACATTAGATACACTAACCAACTTATATTAAATATTAATGTACCTATTAAGAAAAAGCGCTCTGGTGAACACTTTTCGATATTATTATAATACAAATATAACTAACTATAAAGTAACAGTATGAAAGTAACCATAAATGATGTAGCCAAGCTCGCTGGTGTTTCAATGAAAACCGTATCGCGAGTAATTAATAAAGAGCCATCGGTCAGAAAAAAAACGTACGACATAGTGATGGACGCTGTTAACACGTTGAACTATCAACCAAACCTTGCAGCTCGTAACCTAGCAGGCACATCGTCTTTTACTGTTGGTTTAGTTTATGACAACCCGAATGCTTATTATGTCATCGATATGCAAAATGGTGTGTTGTCGCGCTGTAAAGAAGAAGGCTATGAGCTGGTGATTCATCCATGTAACTACCTTGATGGCAACATGGAAGAAGACTTTAAAACCATGATCAAGCGCTCTCGCTTAGCAGGCCTTGTATTAACGCCACCGCTGTCAGAGCAAAATAGCATTATCGATATGCTTGATGAAATGGGCATCCATTATGTACGCGTACTCTCGGGTCGCCCTACAGAAGAAGATCAAGACACTTGTATCTATGTGAACGACTACGCCGCTGCGTACGAAATTACTTCTCACCTACTCTCCCTTGGCCACAAAAACATTGGTTTTTTATGTGGTGACAAAGAGCATAAATCAACAACTGAACGCTTAGAGGGTTACCAGGCTGCATTAAAAGATCACAGCATCTCGATGAATGATGAGCTGATCTACGAAGGCCAGTATTCTTTCGAATCAGGTGTAGAAGGTGCAAAAGCATTATTAGGTGAGAATAACCCGAAAAACATAACTGCCCTTCTTGGCGGTAACGATGAAATGGCAGCTGGCGCGTTATTCGCCTCACGCTTAATGGGAATTGAAATTCCACAGCAGTTATCAATCACCGGCTTCGAGGACTCACCGTTCTCTCGTCAGACTTGGCCTAAACTCACTACAGCCCATCAGGCGAATGATGTGATTTCGCAGCATGCAGCGCGTTTACTGTTTAGAAAAACCCGTGGCGCACGTAATCAAGATAAAGACATCATCACGACCTTTACCCCTTCATTAGTGGTACGGGAAAGCTCAGGCCCAACAACGGCCTAGTTTATACAAGTTACGAAAAAGCCGCTCTATAGCGGCTTTTTTAATGACTGAATTGATATTACTTATTAAAGCAATGCTAAACCGCCATTTAAGTTATAAACGTTTTCAAACCCTAACTGCGACAAATTATTTGCCGCTTGTTTAGAACGATTACCACTTCGGCAAACCAAAATGTAGCTATGGTCTTTATCAAGCTGCCCTTGCACGATAGCGTTTGCCATACGGCTCAGTGGAATGTTGATCACTTTGCTATCAGCAACTGTGAATATTTCAGCCAAATTATTCGCACCATGTTCATACGGTTCGCGAGTATCAATTAAGTAAGTGGCTTTATCGTTTAGCATTACTTTAGCATCACTTGCAGCAAGCTGTTTCATTGGTGCACTTTCAAGTGTTTCAACATAGCCACATAGAGAATGACTTACAGTATGCTTTTGCTCATCCGCTTGTTGCTTTAATTCAACAAACTCATCATCTGATACTTGTTCACTTAATAGTTTTGCTAATAACGGTGTCGTTGCCTTTTGTGCATGCCAATCCATAGCAAAACATTGCTGATAATCATGCCCTGAACAAATTACCGTAGAATCTTGCACTGCCATAGCAAGCTGTTTTAATGACTGAGCCATTTTCGCAGCATCGCCACCGCTAATTGCTGTGTTACCTAAGCCACCTGGTAGGATTAAATCACCACAGAAGCAATAGCTGATATCACCGCTTTGTGTATCTGACAATAAATAGCTAACACTATCGTCACTATGACCCGGTGTCGCTACTTTAGTTAAGCGTGCATCGCTTAATTCGATGGTTGCTGAATCTTTAGGCCAGCCAAGTTCATCTATTTCATTAGCAACAAAACGTTCTGCGAGCTCTTTTGATAATAAACAACGAGCCGATAAACGCTCTTGGTGATTATGGGTATCTAAAATCGCTTTTACTGATAGACCTTGTGTCGCGACAATTTTCGCCATACGCGGAATAAGCTCGATAATAGGATCAATCACCACTGCGTTTTTATCGCTGTCTACATATAGCCAACAGCACGCGGCTTGATGACGTAGCTGTGTTAAGCCAATCGCACACACTTCGTGTTGAGGCGATGTACTATCAGATACAACTAAGCAGTTTGCTTCAAGAATCGGCTTTAAAGAACGGATTTTATCGCAAGCAAAGTCAATCTCTTGCTGATTCACAGCAGGGCCAAACGACATACGTATCGCGTTTTCACTTTGCCAATCACTGGCTCCCATCGCGTCTAAAACAAAACTACGATTTGCGCCTGAGCTACATGCAGAACCGCCACTAACACGGATACCCGCCGCATCAAATAAGTCCATCACTTCTTTACTGGTTAATTCGTTCACAGCAAAGTTTAATGTTGTTGGCACTGAATGCTCGAAACTGTGATTAAACGTGATGCTGCCAAAGGTGTCTGTTAATGCAGCTAATAATTGCTCGCGAAAAGCATGTAGCTGCTCAATTGGCTTGAATGTTTGGTTTTGTTTATCAAGTAATAACGAGAACAACTTATTTAAACCGGCAATGCCCGGTAAATTTTCTGTACCAGATCGCATCCCGCTTTCTTGGCCGCCACCAGCAATAAATGGTGTATACGCACTGCCTTTACGAATATAAAGTACGCCAATACCTTTAGGGGCATACAATTTATGGCCAGAGAATGGAGCATAATCAATGGTTGTTTGGCTTAGCGCTAAGTTGGTTTTACCTAATGCTTGTACGCAGTCAACCATCCAAGCCACATGGCTGTTTTCACTACGAATGACTTGCTCAATAGCGCTTAAATCTTGGAATACACCGGTTTCGTTGTTTACTGCCATAGTACAGATCATCAGTGCATTCGCAGCATGTTTACGAATAAACTCGAGGTCTAAAATACCGTTTTTATCTACTGGAATAGCTAATACCTGTGCGTTTATATCAAGCACGCAGTTCCAATGTTTTAGGGTATTTGGCACCGCTTTATGCTCAGTTGCCCCATAAAGTAATACAGGGTTTTCGATTTGGTGATTTTTTGCAGCAATAAGCGTAGAAACAACCGCCGTTTGAATACCTTCTGTTGCACCAGAGGTAAATAAAATATCACCATCGGTTGCGCCAATGACTTCACGCGCTTTGTTACGCGTTTGTTCTAATAAGTGTTTTGCTTGAATACCCGTAATATGAGAGCTTGATGGATTACCAAAACAGACTTGCATCGTGTGCGAAACCACATCGGCAATTTCAGGAAGTACAGGAGTCGTTGCATTCGCATCTAAATAAATTTGCTGATTAGCATCGTCAGGAAGGTAAAAATTTGCCATGTAAAACGCACCATATTACTAAAAGATATATCTTATAACCTATTTTACATTTTTCACGGCTAAATTATAATAATCAATTAGTCAGTAAAGTGCGTTTTCTATACTTTTTAAGACTAAGCTAACTCTCTATTAGCTCAACCTGCTTAGAAGACCAGGCATTTATAAGCGCTTTTACTAATGAAGCCAGCGGTATTGCGAAGAACACCCCCCAAAAGCCCCATAAACCGCCAAAAAACAATACCGCAACGATGATAAACACTGGGTTTAAATCGACCGCTTCAGAGAACAGTAACGGCACTAACACATTGCCATCAAGTGCTTGGATCACGCCATAGATGATTAAAATAGTCCAAAATTGTGTTTCTAAACCAAACTGGAATAACGCCACCGCAGCAACTGGAATAGTCACCAATGCCGCCCCTACAAATGGAATAAGCACAGATAAGCCAACTAACACGCCGAGTAAAGCCGCATAGCGAAGGTCAAGCACTGCAAAAGCGATAAAAGATGCAGTACCAACAATTAAAATCTCAAATACTTTACCGCGAATATAATTCATGATTTGCTGATTCATTTCTTGCCAAACTTGGATGATCAAGCGGCGTTGCTTAGGCAATAAACGCTCAGCACTTTGCGTGAGCTCTAATTTATCTTTAAGCATAAAGAACACTAGGAGCGGCACTAGAATCAGATAAATCAGCCAAGCTGCCACATCTTTAATCGAAGTTAATGACACCGATAGCACCAACTGACCAAACTCAATCGCTTTGGTCTCAACACTGGTAACAATCGATTTAACCTGATCTTCAGTAATCAAACTTGGGTAATCTTCAGGAAGATGTAAAAGCAGCGCTTTACCTTTTTCAATCATGTAAGGGGTTTCTTGAACTAGATTGCTGGTTTGCTGCCAAAGCACGGGCCCCATGCCGACAATAATCATGATCATCAAGCCACTGAATACCAACATAACAAGAATCGTTGCGGTAAACCTCTTTAAACCCAGCTTTTCTAAGTGAGCAACAGGCCAATCAAGTAAATAGGCAATCACCAAGGCAACCAAAACAGGCACGATTAACGAACCAAAAAAGTAGAAAAATGCAAAGGTTGCAATAAGCAGTAACAACAAGGTTACTGAATGGGGATCTGAAAATTTATTTTCGTACCAGGCTTTTACATACTCAAACACGAATGGGCTCCACAGTTAGTACACCTAATTCTAGGTCAATTTTAAAATGGTAATGATGTTTTTCTAAAAATCGCTGCATATCGTCCGTTGCCTCAGCAGCATTAAATGTAAAAGTCACGGGTTGTTTAATTGATGTTGCCTTATTCAACCCTAATTTAAACTGAATAAATTGTTGAGGGCACTTATAGCCTCTTAAATCAACCGTTAACATAGCGAATCAACTGCGTTATTAATATGAATAATAAGTATAAGGTGTAGGCCGTTTGCGAAAATAAGTCTTTATAACGAGAAACAACTCATTTTTTTCTTAAAACACGCAAAACAATAGTTTATCCTTAATCTATAACTGGTAGTAAAGGAAACTCCATGCCTGGCTCGCATAATAAAGCGCAATTACCTGCGAATCCAACTCTTAAAGAGATAAACTGGTATAAAAAACAAATAAACTGGGGCGAGCTGCCGCCTTTTTATCATATGGTGGCATCATCGGTTAGCGAATCTGAAGGGATTTTAGACCACGGTTTTGATAATGCCATTAAACAATTAATTGATCCACGCAACTGGAACCTTGATTTATTAGGTGGTCATGAAACCGACATGGGCGAAATTGTTTGTAAGCAAAAACCGCGCATTGCTTTGCATCAAAGCTTTACGGACCGAGGTTTCGAATTATGGGCCTACCCTTATGCTAAAGATGTTATGGTAGACCAATACATCAAAGACAATCGCTTTATGGAGTTTAAGGTGTGGGACCCGCACACCATGAAAAACCTTATTCGCTTTAACCAGCTTCATAAATTCATCGCTTTTTACTTTGAAAGAGGCGATAAAGCTGACAAAGCTTTAATTCTTCATGCCCATAAAGTAGCGCATAAAATCATAACTTTTTTACAACGAGAGTTGAACGTTGTTAAGCTAGATGGAGTCACAATAAAAGATTTCTATCAATTGTGCGAAAAAGACAGCCGAGCATGCAGCGACGAAATAGACTTAGCAAAAGTCATGTTAGGTGAGCAAATCAACAAGGAATAAGATGCGACTAAAATCAGCCTTTATTACACTGTGCAGTGCATTACTGACGTTTTCAATACTGCATAGTGAGCCGTTGAAGGCACAAACAAACTTTAAGCTGCCCGATTTAGGGACCTCAGCTTTACAGGCTTTGCCGATTGAAAAAGAGCAAGCGATCGGTGAAGTGATGATGATGCAAATTCGTGGCTCATCACCCGTTGTAAGTGATCCTGTTCTTGATGAGTACCTGACCACTTTGGGCCGTCGTTTAGTCGCAAACGCCAACGATGTGCGTTTCCCATTTTCATTTTTCTGGTTAAACAACGCTGAAATTAATGCTTTTGCCTTTTATGGTGGCCATGTGGGTGTGCATACGGGTCTTATCGCACAAGCCGATAACGAAAGCCAATTTGCCTCAGTACTTGGGCACGAAATAGCTCACGTAACACAGCGCCATTTAGCCCGCCGTATTCAACAGCAGCAAGATAACAGCGCGTTAACTATAGCAGGTATGATTGCGGGTATTTTAGCTACCGTTGTTGCACCTGACGCTGGTATTGCAATTATCTCAGCAAACCAGACACAAGCGGCGTTTAGTCAATTAACTCATAGTCGTGCTGCTGAACAAGAGGCAGACCGTATTGGTATGCAGACCTTAAATAATGCAGGGTTTGATCCTCGCCAATCGAGTGAGTTTTTAACTAAACTTGCTGCACAAATTCGCTACAAGTATAAGCCGCCAGCCTTTTTGCTAACTCACCCATTGCCTGAAAGCCGTGTTTCTGATGTACGCTTACGTGCCGAGCAGTATCCAAAACGACACTACTCCGACAGCCTAGAGTTTAACCTAGCTAAGAGCCGTGTAATTGCTCGATATCAGCAAAAGTCAAAAGCTGCAGAAGATTTATTTCGTAAATTAATGCGTGAAAATACCGTTCATAACGACACTGCACTTAAATATGGCTTGGGTATTAGCTTGTTGGACCAAAAAAAGCTTGATGAAGCAGCCAGCATTTTGAATCCATTGCTTGAGCAAGATCCAAAGAACTTATTTTATATTGATACCCACACAGACTTACTCATTGCGCAAGGTAAAGCGAATGAAGCAGTAGAGTTTTTAGCTAAGCTAGATATCGATAGACCTAACAATCAGGTGATTGCCTTAAACTATGCAAATGCCGCTATTGAAGCTAAACAATTTGACCTTGCTGAACGTATCTTAAAATCTTATTTATTAGCAAAACCTGAGAACAATCTTGCCAAAGAGCTCATTACTGATGTCTATAAAAAGCAAGAAAATATGGCTTCCTACCATGAAGCGCATGCCGATGTGCTTGCCCAATATGGCGCTTATTTAAAAGCAGCTGATGAAATTCAAAAAGCACTAAACTTTGTTGAGCCTGAAGAGCTAGTTAAACAACAACGTTTAAAAGCCCTACTTACACAATACCGCCAATTACAAAAAGAGCTTGCGAGACTTTAAGTCTCGCGGCGCTTGCCCTAAAATAAGCCAAATTATTAAATGTGAGAACACACTATGTCTGTGACTATTTATCATAATCCACGTTGTTCAAAATCGCGTGAAACACTTGCCCTATTAGAAAGCAATAACGTACAACCAAGTGTTGTTGAATACCTAAAAACACCGCTTAATGAACAACAAATCTCGACTTTAATTAGCCAACTGGGCTTTACTTCAGCGCGCGAGTTAATGCGTACTAAAGAAGACATCTACAAAGAGCTTGAGCTTAAAAACGAACAAAACGAAGACAAATTAATTGCTGCAATGGCTGCCAATCCAAAACTAATCGAGCGCCCAATTGTTGAAAATAACGGCAAAGCTGCTCTAGGTCGTCCACCAGAAAACGTATTAAGCGTACTTTAATGGCTATAAACATTGTTGTGCTATACCACTCAAGCCATGGCTCTGTAGAAGCAATGGCACATGAGATAGCCGAGTCGATTGAGCAACACGGTGCAACCGCCTTATTGCGCACGTTTGTTAAACGTCAGCCACACGATATTGTGATCAGCAAAGATGATCTAATTAATTGTGATGGCTTAGCCTTCGGCACCCCTACTCGATTTGGCATGATGGCCTCACAAGCTAAGAGCTTTTGGGAGACCACCAGTGATCTGTGGCTTAAAGGTCAGCTGATAGATAAACCTGCTTGCGTTTTTTCGTCATCAAGCAGTATGCACGGTGGTAACGAAGCTACCTTGTTGAATCTATCACTGCCGTTGTTACATCACGGCATGATGTTGCTTGGCGTGCCTTATGAGGTACCTGAGTTATTAGCAACTGAAACCGGCGGTACGCCGTACGGCGCGAGTCATGTGGCCGGTAGCAATAACAGCAATGTGTTAAGTAAAGACGAAATTAAAATTTGCCAAAGCGTTGGAAAACGCTTAGCACTGATTGCGAGTAAATTAAAATGAGCTTGGAACCTGAGCTAAATCAGCCTGTTGCCAAAAAACCAATTACAAAACGATTCCAACGTTTTGCACTGATTGGTTATATCGGCTTATTAGTTTTAATGCCAATTTGGCTGTTTTTAATTGCCCCAAGAGAAGGCCACAGTAACGCCTTTATCTTTGTTGTTTATATACTGCCTCTACTGTTACCGCTTAAGGGCATTATTCAAGATAAGCCTTATACCTACGCTTGGGCGAACTTTATCGTGATGTTCTATTTCATCCATGGTTTTACATTACTGTGGGTCGCACAAGAACAGCTAATTTGGGTATTACTTGAGTTAGCCTTTGCGAGTCTGATGTTTATTGGCTGCACTTATTATGCACGCCATCGCGGGCAAGAACTTGGCCTTAAGATACGTAAATTAAAAGAAGAGTTGGCAGAAGAAAAAGCCGCTCATGAACACGATAAATAATACCGATTCGTTTTTTCAAAAATGAAGCAAAAAACGGCAACCTAGGTTGCCGTTTTTTTTTATGTCACTTTATATAGTTTTTATGCGTTCACACCAACTCTGCTAAGGTGGCTAGTGCGACAATACTTGCCAGACCCACTTGGCCAATTAAGCTAAATAATGAGAACAGCCTTAAAATAAACAGCCCCCATGGATGGCGAATATGCGGGTAAAGCGCACAGCGTTTCAAGCTTGTGGCAAAGAAAAAGCATAAGATCGAAACCAACGTAAAGCTCAGCGTTAACTCACTTTTAATAGCAATGCTATCGTCAAAAAAGAAGAACAACTGCACAGGTAGTAACACAGTTACAATCGCATGTAGTAAGTGCACTTTTTTAACGCGATCAAACTGCCCTTCTGGCGAAAGTTCCTTAATGCCAAAGTCATGCTCAAGGCACTTTACTAAGTTATCCGCTTTAATGCTAACTGCTAGTCGGTAGCAACTTAGACCGTCGTTGTTACGGACTCTAAAGTCATAGCCCGCTTTTAAAAGCAACACCAGTAAAGGTCCATTCTCGGCTAATACAGCGTAATGTAATGCTGTATTCCCTTTGTTGTCTTGGGCCTTCTTATCTTGATGTTCAAGTATTGTCTCAACAACATTCACATAGCCTTTTTCAGTAGCCCACATAAACGCTGTTTTACCGTTTTCGTCAGCTAAAGCACCTGTTGCGCCTTGCTCAATGAAACGCTTTGCCATAGTTTGTTTAGCATTTTCGTGGCTTAAGTGGGCAAGTAAAGCTTGTTCAAGTAACGATGCTGAATCAACATCAGGTGATACAAGTTTTAGTAAGGTGAAGTAATCTTCACCGTGAGCAACTTTTTCAGCCGCAAGCGCTGTTAATGGTTCAAGATCAGCCACTGAATCAGGAATAAAACCACTAAAACGCTCTCTAAAGTCAACTTCGGTCCACAACTCTAATACATCGTCCGCAGACATTTTTGCACCGTGATTAAGAACATGTTCAATCACAGTAAAATAGCGACGATTAAATAACTGGTGGATGAGAGTTATAGGCGTTTTAACAGCCGATTGAGCAAATGCGCTAGCGTACTTCTCTAAGCGCTGGCATAACATTAAAACAAGACTTTCAGGGGTGTAGTCGTTTTCTAAGAAATGCGTTTTCATAGCATTAATATAATGCAACGCAGCTTCATCAAACTCAGAAATATGTTGGAAATAACACTCTTCAAACGGTTCAAGAGGAGTCAACCAAGTAAGGTAGTAAATAGGCGGAAGAACCGTCGTACACACACCGTCATCTTCATTAGTAGAACGACATGCCGGCCAAGCTTCTAAAGCATCTAAAATATAGGCCCCGTTTTGCTCAGCTAATCCTTTGATTAGTAACGGGTATTCCTTTGGCCAAATCAGTACATTTTCCATTAAAAAAACACAACTCCGCTGCACATTATTCGATGTCTTATTAAGCAACTAGTTATAGCAAAATTTAACTGACAGTTTGCTTAATATTGCGACCAATAACACAGTATCTGAACAGATACTTTGGTAAACAAGAAAAGTAGCATGATTCTACCACAGAGGGTTACAGGTGCTAGCGCAAAGTAGGTGATTTTTAAAGAAAATAGAAAAGCAGCGGCACATGGACGGTACTCACTGCTTGGTTGGAGACTGAAAGTAGCTAAAATGCTCGATGAGGTGAAGGTAATCGAGCTTTAAGATAACTTACTTACTTGCTAATTCGTGTGTCACTTCATCAATGCCAACTTGGCTGATGCGCTGTAAAACTTCTTTTTGCTTCGCGCTTAACAGTGAAATGCCTTCAGCAACAATATCGTATACTTTCCACTGCTTATCTTTGCCTTGGCGTAATTTAAAGTGCAAATCGATGGCTGGCGCATTGTCATCAACAATTTGCGTTTTAACTGTTGCATAACCATCGTCGATGAGTTGTGATTGATCAAAAATAACTTTTTGGCCTGTGTATTTCATTAGTGCGCCGGCATAAGTTACTGTTAAGTAATGCTCAACCGCAGCAATAAAATCAACGGCTTGGTCACGGCGTAGGCCTTTAATGTGCTTACCTAAAAGCTTATACGATACAAACTTAATATCCATGTGCGGCAATAAGCGTTTTTCTACAATGTTCGCCATTGCTTCTGAGCTTGCATCGCCTTTTGCATTTACATTTGCGATATCAACAAATAAATCTGCTGTGACTGATTCTAATAGTTGCTTAGGCGAGCGGTCTTCACTGGCAAAAGCAGTTGCAGTAAAAAGCGCAGCTATAAGCAAAAATGAGTTAACTAGTTTGGTCATCGTGTTCACCTCTCAACGAAAATTTTCGCTAATATACCGATATTAAATCCATAAAAAAAGAAACAATCCGACACCGTTTTAATGCCAATTAAGCACCAATCGATTTTTCCCATAGTTTTCAGTTAATTGCTAAAAAATATGAGAATGTGCACAGCTTCTGTGTTTTTACGCACATTGAAAAGTTCTTATCTCCGCCCTTATCTACTTGCTCACAGTCATAATCAGAAGTACCGAGATGAAACTAAAACACCCACTAAAAGCACTTATGTTAAGTGTAGCCGCCCTACTAGCAACACCAACTTATGCTGCTTCAAACCATGGCTATGCCGTTGATTACATTCAAGGTGAAGGGGATGTAAAAGGCTTAAAACTGGCCTACCAGTACCATATACCCAATGAAAAGCTGCCCTTTCAACACGCCCGTTTGTACTTCGAGTCTAGTTTTAATATTTGGCAGTATGGCAAAGACAACAAACATCAAACTAATATCGTGTTAGCTATGTCTCCGGTGATCCAATACCCTGTATTTAATGTGAAAAACATGCCTGTTTATGTGGAGTTTGGGATCGGGGTTTCACTGTTAGATGACACCCATTTTGCAGGTAAAAACGTTAGTACTCACTATCAGTTTGAGGATAGGTTGGGTTTGGTTGCAGACCTAGGTGAAGACTCAACCTTAGCTCTTAGGTATTTACATTACTCAAATGCGGGGTTCAAAAGCCCTAACCCTGGCCTTGATTTTATTTCACTGTCTTATGCAAGACGATTTTAAGTGCTACTATATCGCTGTGTATATCGGCAGGATTTCAAGATGGAAACTTGGCAAATTATAGCCATTGTTGTTGCCGTATTTGGTGTAGTAATTGGTAACCTTATGTTGCTAAAACATGCAGCAAAAATGGACTTCAAAGTGCCTAAAAGCGATGTTAATGAAGATAAAAAAAGCCCTGATGAATAATCAGGGCTTTTCTTTTATAGACTTCAGCTTAGTTTACACTAACCAATGTGCCATTAAGACAATCACCGGTAATGTTACTAAGGTTCTTAAAATAAAGATGAAGAACAACTCGATAATATTAACCGGGATTTTGCTACCTAAAAGCAGTGCACCTACTTCCGACATATAAATCAATTGCGTCACACTCATTGCAGCAACGATAAAGCGTGTTACATCACTTTCGATACTACCAGCGGCAAGAATCGACGGAATAAACATATCAGCAAAGCCAACCATAATTGTTTGTGCGGCAGCTTCAGCTTCTGGTACTTGTAATAGCTCTAAGAATGGTACAAACGGCTTGCCCATATACTCAAAAATTGGCGTATATTCAGCAATAATCAAGGCAAATGTGCCTACAGCCATAACCACAGGTAATACTGCAAATACCATATCAAATGCGTTATGTAAGCCTTCTTTTACTGTACCAGCAAAGCCCGGTGCAGTGCGTGCTTTAGCAAGCGCCACATCAAGTGAATGAGAAACTAATGTTTTACCTTCAGGCACTGACTCTGCGTCTTTATCAGGCTCTGTTCCATCTACATAGAGATCTTTTTTAAAGCGTAGCGGTGGTAAACGAGGCACAATTAGCGCTGCGGCTAAACCAGCTAAACACACTGTTAAGTAAAACGGTGCAAAAAGGTGCTCAAGCTTTACTTGACCAATCACAACTAAACAAAAGGTAATTGATACAGCTGAGAAAGTGGTACCAATAATGGCCGCTTCGCGCTGCGTATAATGTTTATCTTCATACTGACGAGCGGTCATCAAAATACCCACACTGCCATCACCTAACCAAGATGCTACACAGTTAACCGCACTTCGGCCTGGCACACCAAAAAGTGGGCGCATAACTTTAGTTAATAAGGTACCGACTAGCTCTAACAAGCCGAAGTTTAATAATAATGGTAATAGTAAGCCCGCTAAAACAAACACAGAAAACAATACTGGCAACAAGTCGTTTAACACCAGTGCACCGGTATTACCGGAAATAATCATTTCTGGCCCTTGTTTAGTGTAGGTCAGAACGATAAAAACCATACCCAGTAATCGAACACTCAGCCACAGCCAACTAACATCAAATAAATGTTTAATTATAAAGAACTTAAGTAATGGCTGCGGTTTAAACAACTTTATCACTAAAGATAAAATACCGGTGATACAAACAATGCTGGTAATTAACCCCAGTGCAAATGGGCCAATCCACTCTTGCACTGCTTTTGCCATAACAGCAATCGGAATGGTCATTGCTTCACCTATGGGTACCGGCGTCATAAACAAGAAGACACCTATAAGTGAAGGAACGAAAAAGGTAAACAAGGTTCGCAAGTCACTGCGATTTGCTGTGTTTAAGTTAGACATATTTTCAACCTGTAAAAACCACAAAAAGAGCGGCTAAGCTCTTTTTGTGGTGGTTTTGACTTTTTTAATTATTAAATATTGATACCGCGCTGACGCAGTGCATTTTCTAATGCTTGCTGGAGGTCATTCATTGTACCAGGCTCTAATGTCGAACCTTCAGAGTCCATCCAAGTTAAACTTGTGCCGCCATCATTGGTGCGGCTAACAAGAATTTGGTATTGGCCATCTTCAATCGGAAGTTCAGATAATTCTTCGCCCCAAATTGAATCCCATACGCTTGACTCAGGCTTTTTGTAATCAGCCGTGATCAAACCACGCTCTTGGTCAATCTCTACGATAGTGAAAGATAAGCGTTCTAAGAAACCTGAGAAACGATCAAACACCATGTTGTAATCTTGCTCTGTAACCAGTGCCGCATTACCTTTGTTATCAAAGCCCATTTCTAATGAAATAATGCCTTGTTTTTTACGCATATCAACTTCAAGTTGACGGTAACGATAATCAAACTCAGCAATCACTTGGTTTAATGCACGAACTTCAAGCTGTTGTTGTAGTAATGGTGTTAACGGTACTGAGTCACTTTTATAATCAGCAAGCTTAGAAGTTAACGAAGCTGTACGCTGATGCGACTTTTCTTCAATTGTGAAGATAAAGCGCTGCTGTGATACTTCAGTTTCAGTTTCCCAGAACCAACCTTCTTCAGGTTTAATAATGGCATACCAACCTGTTTCAATTGAATTTGAGGCTTTGTCTTCTTTTAAAGCGGCGGTATTTTTTTCTGCTAGAACAGCTTTAATAGAGTCCCAGATAAATACATCTAAATCTTCGATACCATCGTTTTTATCAAAGTAGACACGTGCTTCTGTGTCACCTTCTTCAACCCAAGTACCTTGAGCAATGGTAATTACTTGCGCTGGCGGACGATAGTTTTTAGCTTCAGGATTGTTGTCGTATTGCGCAACATCCATTTTATAAGTTGGATCTTGAGCTGGTTGCGCTAATCCTGCTGGAGCTTTCACCGCTTCGTTAGCACGATAATTGCGTTTGTGGTGCGCTTCATCGGTAAAAACACCGCACCCTGTTAAACTTACCATTACGCTTACAGCAAGCGCCTTTGAGATCCAATACTGCACAGATATTTCTCCTTAGCAAACCCTTAATTTTTTTAACAAATATATGAGTGGGTAATGCCGATTTGGTTCACTGTAAAATCACTTTTAACTTTACATTTATTGTTTTTATGCAAAAAACCCGAATAGATTGGGCTAGCGTAACGTATTTGATTGCTTATCGCCTTGCAAAATTTTAACTATGGTACTTTCTGATGCCCCTAAAAACAAGAAAGAGCGCACTTTATTCACGGCTTAATTAATCGCCGCTATCGTTAACGGAGCAAATTATGTTAAACTTCGCCGCCGTGCGGTATTAAACTCACGTGAAATCAAAGCTTATTTAAGCTTATATCCATTGGTATTGTTATTTACTAGGTATTTAAAATTCCATGACTGCTTTTACAAATCATCAGATAGTGCTCACTGCGATTGGCGAAGATAGACCCGGTATCGTTAGCGAATTAACTCAGTTAGTGAGTGATTGCCATTGCAATATAATTGACAGTCGCATTGCTATTTTGGGCAACGAATTTACCTTTATCATGCTATTAGCAGGTGATATGTCGGCAATTAGCCGTATTGAACATACATTGCCAACTAAAGGTATGGAGCTTGGCCTTTTAACCATGATGAAACGCACAGCAAGTCATGTTGCATGTGAATTTTGTGCCGGTTACACCCTCGAATACACAGGTATTGATACACCAGGAACATTAAGTAAAGTTACGCGCTTTTTTGCTGATAACAACATCAGCATTTGTTCTCTCAAGTCAGACACTTACGATGAAGATGACGAGCTTAAAATGCGCTGCGAACTCGAGTTTAATATTCCTGTTGAAGTCGATATTGATAACTTTAAAGTGAGCTTTGAAGATCTTTCTCGTAGTTTGAACGTAGATTATATTTTCAGACGCATTCGCTAAGGAGCAAAGCATGAAAACAATTAATCCATTACAAGCAGGTGATACAGCCCCTGCTTTTAGCTTACAAAATCAGAATGATGAAACTATCGTGCTAGCTGATCTTTTAAAAGAGCAGCAAGTACTGGTTTATTTCTACCCTAAAGCGTCAACACCAGGTTGTACTGTACAAGCAGAGAACTTACGTGATGAAAAAGCTGAGCTTGCTAAATTTAACACGCGTGTTGTGGGTATCAGCCCAGATCCAATCAAGCGTTTAAAGAATTTTGAAACCAAAAAAGAGCTTAACTTTGATTTACTAGCCGACGAAGATCACGCGATTGCTGATGCCTTTGGTATTTGGGGTTACAAGAAGTTTATGGGTAAAGAATACGAAGGAATTCATCGTATTAGCTTCCTTGTAGGCCAAGACGGTAAAATCAAACACGTGTTTGATAAGTTCAAAACTAAAGACCATCATCAGGTGGTGTTGGACTATTTAGCGCAGAATTGATAGTTACGAGTTACGAGTTACGAGTTACGAGTTACGAGTTACGAGTTACGAGTTACGAGTTACGAGTTACGAGTTACGAGTTACGAGTTA
>NZ_LKDX01000034.1:0-49654 GCF_001401795.1 Pseudoalteromonas sp. P1-26
TTACTTTGGTCGGTAAATCAAAAGGATAAACTTTGACCTGCACCTTTTCCAGCTCAGGCGAAATTACAGAAAGAATGATGCACTAACTTATGCCCTAAGTGTATATTTACTGAGTTTTATAATGGGAACAGTAATTGTATCGATACTATTACAAACGTTATTTATCCCACCTTTATGGTTTGTAGAAGTGCCTCTGAGTATAGCCTTTGCGATTGTTGGTACTGTCATCGGAATTAAGTTAGGTACTCTGGATAGTAAGGAAGTCGAAGGGCCCTGACCTTGTTTTTTCTTTCATAAGGCAAAAGCAAGACTTGGCCCTCTTAAAACTTTAGGTTGGGAAATATGAATATTACAAAAGCATCAGAGTTGATGGCCCTTCACAGAGCCATTGTCGAGGCAAAGTTCAAAGAGTCGCACTTTGATTCCGCCATTCCATATAGTGGGATTATTGCAGACTTATCATCAAGGATTCTTGCTGATATTGTCCATGCTCTGCAAGAAAACGGCGAGCACGATGAAGCGATTGGTTGGTCGTCATTAATTAAACTAAATGAAGATTGGCATGGCTATGAATGTATAAAGAATTGGATACGAGAAACTAGAAGTTGGATTGATATGGATGAGGAAGATAAATCACAATTCATTAAAGTTTTGTGCTCACCATACCAAGCATCAAAACATCAACTAAACAACTTAATTAAGTTTGGTGATACAAATTGTAAGGTTTAACTTTTTAGTACCCTGTAGCTGGTAAAAATAATGAATTGTTTAATTTTGAAGGCTTAGGTCTTATGCCTATTGAGTAAAAAGTCATAAGCAGAATCTAACCCAATAGATTGAAAAAAATTAAAGGTTATAGATAAATGTCAGGTAAAAAGTTGTATACATTTTTAATGGATTGGAATGGCGGTACTTTCATATCTCAGTCTAGGGGTGACAATATTCAAGAAGCAACTAAGGGTTGGTTAAATCAATTAAGTATTGAAGAAATAAAAACATCTGAAAGAAGTCTTTCTTTGTTTAAGAGTAGCTTACAGGACGATTTACAGCCAATTGCAATAGAGGGTAATACATCTGTTTGGTGTCTTTCTGAATTCATAAGTGGTGAGTTAGCAATCATTAATATAATCGCCACTCTCGAAAAATAAAATTACTCTACTGGTTAGAGCAAATGGAGGGTGGAGCTACCTTTCGGCTTCTAAAAAGTCTAAAACTAAGAGGCAATAGATTTATGCCAAAGTTAAGTCAAATAGAACTTTACCTTGACGGTAATTATTCGGAAGAAGATAAAAAGGTGTTTCTTTTTAAGTCTCGTTGCTTGTGTAATTTTTGGGAAAGGGAAATCAGTAAACTCAAGTTTACCTCTAAATACTCACGAATAAATGTTTATGTGACAGATGGCAGTACAGAGATAAGGGTGCAGCCAATGAAAGTTGTGCCTTTCCTCGAAGTTGTAGTTCATTACCCGTTAGAGAAAATAAGCCATTTAAAGGATTCTCAGTTTCAACAGCATTACATAAGGATATTAGAAAAAGCTTTGTCGGCTGCTATATCTGCAATGCCAATTCCTCTTGAACAAAGCTTGGATATATTGCAACGGTTCGAAGCTAACAATTATGAGAATGAATGGGTTCAATCTGAAAAAGTATCGGCCAAGAAATCAATAGAATCTAAAGTCATTGCTACACTCTCAATGCATGAATTTAAATTAACTCAATTTGTTTATTTGGATTGCAAATTAGCAGATCAACTAATTATTGCTAAGACTCTACCAAGAGAACTCTTGTTTAATAGTTATCTAGGCAAGCTTTCTATATCAAAGGGCAATATTCTTGAATATAAAAAAGGAAAAAGTACATTGTCACAATTTGATCTTACTTCAGCTAAATTTATTTAGTTTTTTAACTAAGCGTATATGAAGTGGGCTGCTCTATCTTTTTTACTTTAATAAGTAAAAAAACAAGACCTGATCCTATCAGTGGAATAGATATGTTTTAGATTAGAGTTGAGGGATTTTCTCAAATTCCTAGTGTAGGCAAAGTTTTTCAAATTGCACAAGACTATGAATGCATAGATGAGCTATGGATATACTAAGCTCTGCATTAAGCTCGATTGATGACATAAAATTTGTAATCGAAGGGGTTGGAATAAAGTGGCCTGTTGATGTAACGTCGGATTTAGTCGGTAATTCTGCGTCGAAGATAGTTGACTCTAAGTTAAATAAAAAGAAGCAACTCTAAGTTGTCGTATAGGAAATTGATTAATGCTTAAAGAAAAAAATTTTTTTTAGACGCCCAATTAAACATGCATTATGGGCCACGGTACTTATTATGATATTTGTAACTATCAGACTCGCTATAGGAGAAAGGGTCGGTACAAATTTTGAAATAGCCATAAGGTATATTTTTGCTTGGCCTTTTGTTTATGCTTGCGTTTACATCTTACTAATTGTTTACCTGTACTTTAACCCAGATGCAGATAAACCAATGAATTAATAGGATTTCTTTGAAATACTTCTCAAAGCAAATAGGATCTGATTTGTGCCGTTCTGCCAGCAGGTAGCGGTGCAGCTGGAGCAATAGGGTATGCAGTCAATGAATCATCAATTAGCAATACACCATCTATTAGAGATACATTGGTAAATGGGCTGATGTATATAACTGGACCTTACACAAAAAAAGGAAAAACAATAATGTTCAGTAAACAAGAAAAAGCTAATTTTAGTCGATATTGGAAAGGTGTATTTAAATATATCTTTTTTGTACTTTTCGGGTTTTCTGCCTTACGAGTTGCTTTGTTATTCTTATATGACGATGCGGAAAATGTGACGTTATTTTCCATACTCACGGGCATCTTAATTATTGGTGTGGGATCCGTGCTTGTTTCTGTGTTAATTGCACTAATGGCGATTTTTAAAGAGAGGTAGTAGGAGCTATAGGAAAAAGCAAACTCCTCTGTTGAAGGCCCTAAAAAAGAAGAACTTAATAAGAAGGTGGAATAAAGATGATTCATAAACTAATAGTTATTTTTTTCTTTTTGTTTCTTCCCGCAATCGGTATTTTGTTACATGCGTTTACGAAGTTTCTACATCTTTCTCAATGGGAGATTATAAACATCATCGTTTCTGTAATTTTTTCCGTGCTTTTTGTTATGAAGCAGTATTTGTTATCGAAAACGTTAGGAGCACTACTGGTTACTTCAATAGTCTCTAAAAATGCATACTTACTACTTGAATCTTCAGATGAAATTACAACAGCTATTATTCAAGTAGGGTTCGTTATAGTTTATCAAGCTGCACTGGGCTTACTCGCTTTGTACTTTCTTCATAAGAAAACTAATTTGTAAAAGTTGTCAGGTCTTGCTTTTTGCTTTTATAAGGCAAAAAACAAGACTTGACCCTCATAACAGTAATTTCAATAAAAAATGAGCTAGGAAAAAGCACAATATTGATGGTTCAACGACATTTACTAGAAAAGATGGAGAATTCAAAATAGAGTTGAACGGGAAAACTTTAACATACGGAAAAAATTAGAGTTATGAATTTAAGCGATTCAGAACAACAAGTTCAAAATTTGTTGAACTTAAGTTTTAAGCAATTTGAAAAGGCAAGGAAAGATATTAAAGCTATCGGGGTTGAGTGTTTTGCATTAGAAGAAGATCAATTTTCAATATATGGCGAAGCCCTATTCTATTCTGAAGTTATCGAAGGTGTAGCCTATAAATACTCTAAACAGACTATTTCCGGACGCTCTGAAAAGTTACTTAAACTACAAAAGTTAACACTATTTGAAAATACTGATTTTAAATCTTGGTTTTCAAAATATCATCTAAAGTACCATGAGTACGCCATGTATTTGCTGGTTTTAGAGAGCTTAAGAAAGCTAATAGTATCTGATCTTGAACTCGAAAGTGACTATAAATAATCTTGGTTCTTTTGCCGCATGAATATAAGCCTCTTAACAGTGGCTTAGTTTTGAGCGAGGGAGCCAAAAGTGTCACCCATTAGAAAACTCCGGCCAAGCAGGCAGCTGTGTTTTTTTGATCTTTAGTTCAAAATCAGATGAATTTGTATGCTTATGTGGGGAATGATCCAATTAATATGGTTGATCCTACAGGTGAATTTTTACAAACAATAGTCTGTGGTTTTGTAGGCGGTAATGTAGGCCTTACTTTTGATTATATCTCCAAAGGTGGAAGTATGTCCGGTCAAGAAATGTTGGTGTCATTTTTTGGTGGTGGAATGAAGGGGTCAGGTCTTGCTTTTTGCCCTTGGTAAGTCTGAAGTGGCAACTTATTAGTGAAAACGAATGGCTCAGGTTCATTAATAGCAACACATAAATATGGCCCATTTGGAGAGCCGATTAATACCAGCTCATCGCGTTTTCGTTACACAGGTCAAATCTTAATCCCAGGTACTAAGCTTTATCACTACAAAGCACGGGTTTACCACCCTGAATTAGGGCGTTTTATGCAGACTGATCCCATTGGATATAAAGATGGGATGAATATGTATGCGTATGTAGGTAATGATCCATTAAATAAAAATGACCCGACGGGTAAATTTGCTAACTTTGCTATTAAGTTTATAGCAGATGTCGCACTTGGAGCCGCATTAAACTATGCAGAAACAGGGGAGTTGAATTTAGGAAGCGCAGTTACTGATGCAGCTGTAGGGATTGTAAACCCGGCTAAAACATTACAAAAAGCAAAGCGTTTAGCTAAAGTAATGAAGGGAAGTAAAAGTAGTCCCTGTCCGCTAAGTTGTTTTGTTGCTGGTACTCAAGTTTTAACAAAGGAAGGTTATAAGGGTATCGAAAATATCCAAGTAGGTGATTTAGTTTGGGCTACCAATGTTGAGACAAATGAATCTGCATGGAAAAAAGTAACACATCAATGGACTGTATTAGACAAAGACATATATGAAATTGGCATAGTCTCTCCTGAAGGAAGTTATCAAACTATTGAGTCAACAGAGAGTCATCCGTTTTATGTAATTGGGAAAGGCTGGGTCAACACAGTTGACCTTACACTTGGTGATCAATTCATAAATAATGGAGGCGTACCTATCAAAGTGTCTTCATTGAAATCTTTGAATAGAATAGATACTGCGTATAATTTCACTGTAGAAGATTTCCATACTTACTTTGTTACCGAACAAAATGTACTTGTTCATAATTGTGGTAAACCACAATTACCTGACAGTAAAATTGCAGAACAGGATGGAGTGACTGTTGAACACTATTATAAAGGAAATGATCACGCCCCTGCACATGTTCATTTTAACGGTGGTGGTGGAAAAACCAAAATTGGACAAAATGGTAAGCCTATTAAAGGTAGTCTAGAGTTGACAGGTAAACAGAAGAAAGTGGTAGACGCTAACAAGAGTAAAATAAGGCGTGCTGTTAAGAAGATAGGTAAAGTTTTGCAAGATAGAGAAAACAACTCGTGAATCTTTTTTGCAATTATTGGAGAATTTGAACAATGAATGAATCAGTTTGGGTATTTCACGGAGATGGAGCGACTTTCTCCAGCGGTGTATTCTCTGACTACTCACAAGCAGAAAGTTGGATTAATAAACATAGCCTAACTGGGCTGCTAACTGAATACCCCTTAAATCAAGGGGTGTATGATTGGTGTTTAGAAAAAGACTATTTTACACCTAAAAAGCCACTACATTACGAGGCTAAGTTTATTGGGAGGTTTACTTCAGCTTCTCAAGAGCACTTTAGGTTTGAAGATGGGAAAGCTTTATAGTCTATTTGTTTGAATCCAAAGCCTCGCTAGACGAGGCTTTATTATATAGTATGTCATTGAGGGAACTAAGAGAGTAGAACTAGGAGCAGAGTATAAGAATAAAGAGGTCTTGTCTTGCTTCCTAGAAAGTCAAAAACAAGCGCAACTTTTAATAATCGTTACTACTTTTTATCAGAACTGCCAGCTCTTAAAATATTAAATAGCTGGCAGTCATCTCAAGCCTAGCAGTTATTGCTTTACCTGAACTTCGACTTCTTGCCCGGTTTGTAGTTGCTCGGCGCCGCGTACTGCCACTTTATCGCCCGCATTTAAAGTGATGTTAGAAGTCGGGGTGACTTCAACAAGTTTGTCTTTACCATTACCGACTTTTACGGGAATTTGCAGGGCTTTGTTGTCGTTGTCGATTTTGACGATATGGGTGCCTTTTTTGCGTAAGATCAGTGCATCGCGATTCACCAGTAGTACATCACCTTTGCTTTTTAGTGGCACGGCTACATCTACCAGTTGGCCAATTGCCCATGTCTGCTCGGCATCATTGGGTAGTAAGGCACGTACTTCTACGGTTTGTGAACGCGGATCGGTTGATGGGATCACCGCTGTTACGGTGGCTGTTGTCATATCAGGGGCTGATAAGTCGCCGGCTTGAATTGGTAACTCTATGCCTTTGTGTAAAAACTTTAAGTATTTAACAGGCACGTACAAACGCACTTCTAAGTTATTAATATCAAGCAGGGTGACCAGTTCATCTGCACGATTTATTTCGCGACCAGCGCGTTTAAAGCGCTCGCTGATCACGCCATCAAATGGGGCGCGCACTGTTGCACGCGAAAGCTGATCGTCTATTACTTTTAATTCAACCTTAGCCAGTGCGATATCAGATAACGCAAGATCATGCTTATTTTGCATATCATCGACTTGGCTTGCTGCAGCACTGCTGGCTTTGGCGAGTTTTTGTAAACGAGCGAGTTCTTGTTGATATAAACGTAAGTTTATTTTGGCGCGATTGAGCATTTCTTGCTGGCGTGCTTTTTCAAGTTCAAGCGGCAAAGTATCCATACGTACTAGGGTATCGCCACTTTTAACCAGAGTACCTGGCTCAACAACATATAATAAACGCCCGCTAACGCCTGCTGTTAAGGTTACATCATCTTTGCCATACAAAGTGCCGCTTACTTCAATTTCGCTTGTAAGCGGGGCTTGTGTGACGGTTTCTACTGTAACAGGTACGACTGCAAAGGCGTTAAATGCGATAAGACTGAATAGCGCACAAAAACGAGCGGTTAATTTACGAAAAGGTGTGTTCATTGTTTTAATACTCATTGATTCGATACCAAGCTTAAAGGCGTTTTTTCTGGTTGCTGTTTGTTATTAACAGGCGGCAGTTGTCTGCCAAGTTGCAATAAACTTGGCATTAATATCAGGGTGAATAGGGCGCTAATGGCCATGCCGCCGACGATCACAGTGGCAAGACCACGGTAAATTTCTGATCCTACCCCCGGCATTAGCATCAGTGGCAGCATGCCAAATAAGCTGGTTAAAGTACTTAAGTAAACGGGTCTTGCGCGCAGCAGTACAGCTTGACGAACGGCGCCTTCTCGACTGAGTCCTGCGGCCATCGCAACACGGGTTTGGTCAACCAATAAAATGGCATTATTTACCACCAGACCCAGCAAGATAATAAAGCCAATCATGGTCAGTAAGTCGAGTGATTGGAAGGTAAATAAGTTAAGTACGAATAGGGCCAGGACACCGCCTGCAATTGCCAATGGCATGACCAGTAAAACTAATGCGCTGTCTTTGGCTGACTTAAACAATGCGGTCATTAGTAAGAATAAAATAAACAGAGCCAAGATAAAGTTGATTGTCATTTCTTGCATGGCCGAATTCATCTTTTGTGCGTTACCCGCCAAAATCGCGCCAGAGCTGTCGGGTAAGCTTGCACGTACTTTTGGCATAACTTGCTCTGAGAGAATAGTTTGCGCTTGTTGCAAGCTCATGTCTGCTGGTGGCGTGACAACAATACTCACGGTACGACGGCCATTAACACGCCTAAGCTGGGTTGGTCCTACGGTGCGTTCAATATTGGCAAGTTCGCCTAAAGTTTGAATACCTGATTGCGGGGTCACAATGGGTAGTGCTTTAAGCTCTTCTGGGGTTTGCCACGGTATACCGCGCAAAATCACGTTCATGCGTTCGTTGCCATCAAAGTATTCATTAACAAATAACCCACCTGTGTAGGCTTGCACTGCTTGAGATACATCACGACGAGTTAGCCCAGCTTGGGTTATACGACGGTCATTGGGTGTGAGCCTAAGTTCTGGCTCTGCCATATCGAGTCGTGGTTGTGGCCTTGCAGTGGCATTCGGCATTGCGTCGGTGACAGCTTGCAGCGCCACATTAGCACCGGCGATTAGCTCGTCCATATTCGGGCCCGTTAAATCGATATTGATATTACGACCATCACCGCCATTAGCAACTTGGATCATCGACCCTCTAAAGAAGAATACTTGGGTGTCGGGTAAATCGATGAAGATTTCTTCTCGGGCTACCTTCATTAATTCTTCAACACGTTGCGGATCGGCAGAATAAATAAAGCCGCCAGCATTCGAACCAAAAGCATAAAAGTTAAAATCTTTTATCCCCGGCTCTTTTTCACCTGTGTAATAAGGCATTAAGCGCTTTTTGATACGCATCAGCAGCTCCTCTTCCATAAACTGCACATTGCCGCCAGGCGGGGTATTTAAGTTAAAGAAAAAGCCATCGGTTGGTGCGCGCGGCATAAAATCAGTTTTCGGTAGCATGGTCATGGTCGCGACGACTGAGCCACCCAATAACGACACTATCCACACTATTTGTTTAACGCGGGTATTGGTAAGCGCCATGATGAAGTTAGTCAGCTTGTGCCAATATTCACGATAAGGATCCGCTTTGAGCTCTTTGTCTGGCCAAAAATGGTTAGCCAACGGAATAAGTGTAATTGCGCAAATCATAGAGGCAATAACAGCAATAGATAAGGTGAGTGCCAAGTCAGAGAATAACTGCCCCTCAATACCTGCCATAAATAAAATAGGCAAGAAGATAGCAACGCTGGTGGTGGTTGAGGCAAATAAGGCACCTGTTACTTGAGCTGCGCCTTTTAGCGCGGCTTTTTTACTATCAAAGCCTTCACTTCTGAGCCTTGCGATGTTTTCTTGCACAATGATGGCGGCATCAAGTACTAAGCCAACAGCAAAGGCAAGACCCGCCAGTGAAATAACATTTAAACTGCGGTCAAAAATATTTAACGTTAAAAACGCGACTAATAAAGAAACAGGAATTGTTGCTGCAATCACAAACGTGGCCTTTAAGCCTCTAAAGAACAGCCACAAGATTAAACACGACAGCAGAACACCTAGGCCTAAGTTACTTTTAACCAACGACAAAGCATTACGAATATGCACTGAGGCATCAAAACTTAATTCAATCGATAAGCCATTCTCAGCCAGCGGCCCTTCGTTTAGCTCTTTAATGGCAAGGTTAATTTCGTCGAGTAGGGCAACGGTATTGGCTTCGTTAGCGCGCGAAATACGAATGTAATACGCGGGTTTACCATTTCGACCACTCATCCCTAAACGGTCAGAAAAAGTGCGCTCTACACTTGCAATATCGCCAAGGTAAATGGGTCTATCGCCTGAATAACCAACGCGCATTTGTGCCATGCTCGATAAATCATATTGCCCAGTAAAACGTACGGTATATTGACGACGGCCAACATTGGCAAGGCCACCAGAGGTATCGCGTGAGCTGGCTAATACGTTACTGATTTGGTCAAGGCTGACGCCAAGTGCGGCGGCTTTGTGAGGGTCAAAGGTGATACGTAACTCTTTTGGTCGCTCACTGGCTAAATCAACGCGGGCAACACCAGGAATACGTGCCAAACGGGGCTCAACAAATTCATCGATTTGTTTTTGGAACTGCGCCATGTCTAAATCAAGGCTGTCGCTATTAAAATCTTTTGGGGTGACCAGTAACGTTGCAGCGGCTTCTCCATTATTACCGCCAGCAAAAACCACAGGATCAAATGCATCTAACGGCAAAGGCGGCGCTTGGTTAAGGCTAGTTAACACATCAAGCATGGCCTGTTGCATGTTTTGCCCAACAGCAAAAGTCAACGTGATAGAGCCATTGCCACGGTTAATGTAAGTATTAACCTCTAAGGCACCCGGGGTGTTTTTTACTGCGTTCTCGAGCGGCTCAATGATCACCGATTCAATCTCTTCAGGTGCAGCTTGGCGCCAGCCAGAGAAAATAGTGATCTGCGGTTGCTCGATATCTGGTGTGAGCTGAATTGGCAGCTTAAAAATACTCAACATGCCAAACAACATAATCAACACCAAGATGACAATAACACTCGCAGGGTTTTTCAGCGAACTACGTGTCAGGTTCATTGTGTGTGTTCCAAAATCAGTTTGTGTGCATTGTAGTGCGATGTAAAAAAAGTGCCAGTGAGGTAAATGAAATGTGTTTCAGAAGTAACGCTGAATAGCCGTAATTAAGCGATAAAATGTGTATTTGAAATAAGATGTAACAATTTAGCTGGGGAGCTCTAAGTTAAAAGCCTTAAGCTCTAAGCACAAAAAAGCGCTAAATGAGAAGCAGATCAGCTTAATGAATATCTTTTCGGCGAATGGCAGCAACATTTTGCTCAAACACACGCTTTACTTCTGCACTGTAGTGGTTGTGGTCGTTAATGATAATAAACGGGTTCGTAAAACTAACATCACACAAAGCTGTATAACACTGGATTGTAACTTCAACTCGATCTGGGGTTGCAAGGCCATCTAAGGTCGCTTGCAATGCTTCAAAAACATATTCTTTACGAACGTGCGATGTTAAAGCAACTTCAAGTTTTTTGACCTCAGCGCGATGTGAATTGGTATCGGTTATAAGCAATTCGTATAGATAGCTACGTGATACAAACAGCAAGATTGCCACAAGATAGAATAACCCTGTGTAATAAAATAACTCCGTGTGGGTAAAACTCCGAAAAGACTTAAACATTTTCACTATTGATTTGTTTGTTTTTTATACTAAAACATATTTGTGAGTATATCTCAACAAACTAGCTAAAAATCATTGCATTACAGATAATAAAAAAGCGCGAAACTAGCTAGCATCGCGCTTCTTAATCTCTAAAACTTAAAGCTGACGGCTGACAGGTTAAAGCTCCGCTTTATTATTCATCAATCGAGCGAAGTAGGGCATTAATACCTACTTTTTCACGAGTTTGTTGATCAACTTTTTTCACTATGATGGCAGCGTATAGGCTGTGCGAACCATCTTTTGACGGTAAAGAACCAGGAACAACAACCGCACCGGCTGGTACTCGGCCGTAATGGATTTCGCCAGTTTCACGGTCATAGATACGAGTGCTTTGGCTGATGTAAACACCCATCGAGATAACGGCGCCTTCTTCAACTACAACACCTTCAACAATTTCAGAACGTGCGCCAATAAAGCAGTTGTCTTCAATAATAGTTGGGTTAGCTTGTAGTGGCTCAAGCACACCACCAATGCCTACACCGCCCGACAAGTGAACGTTTTTACCAATTTGTGCACATGAGCCAACCGTTGCCCATGTATCAACCATGGTACCTTCATCAACGTAGGCGCCAATGTTGACATAAGATGGCATAAGCACCACGTTTTTACCTACGAAGCTGCCTTTACGTGCCACAGCATTAGGCACAACACGCATGCCGCCTTGTTGGAATTGCTCTGGTGTATAGTCGCTAAATTTAAGTGGTACTTTGTCGTAAAACTGATTAACACCATCGCTCATTGGTTGGTTATCACGAATACGGAAAGACAGTAGCACCGCTTTTTTTAACCATTGATGTACAACCCACTCACCACTGATTTTTTCAGCAACACGTGCAGCGCCGCTATCAAGTAATTCAAGCGCGTCAATAATAGCTTGTTTTACTTCACTTGATACCGTGCTTGGGCTGATGCTATCGCGGTTGTCCCAGGCGTTTTCGATCATGGTTTTTAAATCTGACATAAGATCCTCTTATTCGGTTTCTGCGTTGAGTTTTTTACGCAATGCTTGATGAATTTTAGCCTGTTCTTCGTCTGTTAATGCTTGGTATTCGTTATTTGATACCACGAAGAAATCTTCTGCACGCTCACCAACTGTGGTGATCCGTGCGGCATGAATATGTAATAAGTGCGCTTGAAATACTTCTGCAATTTTTGTTAATAGACCCGGAATATCCACCGCCTGAATTTCAATTAAACTGCGGTCTTTACGGGCATGCGGTCTAAGCACAATTTTTGGTTTGATATTAAAGTCTTTGAAGCGCTGAGAGCGATTCTTTTTGAGGCGAATTTTCTTTTTCGGGTCGCTAATTGCAAGATCTAAAGCACGTTTAATGCCTTGCGAACGGTTACTCGCAATCGGGTCACCATTGACCTCTAAAATAACAAAGCTAAATAGCACGTAGCCATCTTTTGTGGTCAGTACCTGCGCATGTTGAATTTGTGCTTTTTTCGAACCAATCACACTAACTAAACGTGAGAATAAACTGCCCGAGTAAGGGCTATAAGCAAATACTTGTGTACCACCATGCATTGCGGTGTTAGACACGGCAACGCTAGGCTGGCTTAAATCTTCACAGCTTAGTAGGTGCTCTGTGTGCCACGAAATCTGTTGCTCGCTAAAAGCAGTAAAGTAATTGGCTTTAAAGCGACTCCAAATTAAGTCGATTTGATCTTCGTTACAACCGTGGTTCAGTAAGCGCTGTTTGGCTTGCTGTTTTTTATCACGTATTTGATCACGTTGGTCCATTGGGTTTTCAAGCCCTAAACGAAGCGCGCGCTGGGTGTGTAAATACAGCTCACGTAGTAGGGTATTTTTCCAATCGTTCCACAGGTTATCGTTAGTTGCGCGAATATCGGCTAACGTTAAGCAGTACAAGTAGTCAAGCTGGCGCTCATTTTTCACTTTACTGGCAAAGTCTTTAATCACATCTGGGTCATTAATATCTTTGCGCTGCGCTGTAACCGACATAAGTAAGTGATTAGCCACTAACCACGAAATCAGCTTGCCATCTGAGGCTGGGAAGCGGTGTAGCTTAGCAAACGCAATTGCATCAACTGAACCAAGCTCAGAGTGATCGCCACCACGGCCTTTAGCAATATCGTGGAAAATACCGGCTAAATAAAGTAACTCAGGCTTGTCCATGCGAGTGACAATTTCACTACATAACGGAAATTCGCTGACTTTTGATTTATCAAAGTACTTATAAATATTGTTGATGAGTTTATGGGTATGTTCATCCACGGTGTAGGCATGGAATAAATCAAACTGCATTTGCCCAAAAATATTACGCCACTGTGGTAAGTAGGCAGCAATAATGCCGTGTTTGTGCATCAGCGTAAATGCGCGGCCCATACCGTTAGGGTGTTTGATTAAACGCAAAAATGCTTCGCGACAGGCGGCGTAGTCTTGTAAATCACCCAATAAACGACGGCGAACTTGGCGCATTGTACGTATGGTACTTGGGTAAATATGGGTGATCTCTGGGTTATCAGCAATATGCTCGAACAACACAAATAGCTGATCACGGCGGAAGAACACCGATGGATTCTTAACACGAATTTGATGGCCAATACGCTCAAAGTTACGGTCAAGCTCAATCACAGGTAACTCACCGGCACCCGGTAAAATGCTTTGCTCAAAGTATGAAAGCAGCATTTGGTTAAGCTCACGTACGCGGCTCATGATCCTAAATAAGCGTTTCATCATGCGCTCGACCGAGGCTTTACCATCACTACCAAAGCCAAGAATTTCAGCGGCGTTAGGTTGATGATCGAACAATAAGCGGTTTTCAGAGCGACCCGCAGCGATGTGCAGCGCAAAACGAATGTTCCATAGGTTTTCCAAACACTCAGACAGCTCTTGGTATTCTTCGTGAGTAAGATAGCCGTGATTTATGAGTTCTTGTAATGTTTCGGCTCTAAAGTGCTTTTTAGCAACCCAAATAATGGTCTGTAAGTCGCGCAGGCCACCCGGGTTCTCTTTGATATTGGGTTCAAGGTTATAAGCCGTACCATGGCATTTTTTATGGCGTAAACTTTGTTCTTGTACTTTTGCCAAAAAGAATTCGTCTGAACGCCAAATAGGCGTATCAATTAAATGATTTTTTAATTTTTCGAATTCGATATGGTTACCGAAAATTAATCGGCTTTCGAGTAAGCTGGTGGCAAATGTCACATCTTCGCGTTTTTGTTCTAATGCTTGTTCTATAGTGCGAACGCTGTGACCAATTTCTAAATTTAGATCCCAAAGCATGGTAACGAACTGGCCAATTTTTTCGCACACGGCTTCACTTGGCTGCTCGCTTACTAGCAACATAAAGTCGATATCGGAATAGGGGTGTAGTTCGCCACGACCATAACCACCCACAGCAATCAGGGCAAGATCACTTTCGTGAGCAAGATCGTAATCGTGAAACAGTTTAATTAATAAGCGGTCGATAAACTCAGCGCGGGCATTAATTAAGTTGCTAACGGGTTGTTTTGAGAATTCGTTCTGTAGCCATTTATAAAAATAACTAGAACAGTCGCGATAATCGCTAAGTTGCTCAGCTTGGCTGAGCAACTTTTTTACTTTATTGGGTAATGCCACTGGGGCTGGCTCCTAGTGTTCGATGATCCTGTCAATAGTATCATCTGATCGGAGCGTTAAAATTTCAACACCATTTTCAGTCACTAACAGTGTATGTTCCCACTGTGCAGACAGTGAACGGTCTTTTGTTACGACAGTCCAGTTGTCTTTTAGTAGCTTACATTGGCGTTTACCAGCATTAACCATAGGCTCGATTGTTAAGCACATACCTGCTTTTAATACTTCGCCAGTACCTGCTTTACCATAGTGCATTACTTGTGGCTCTTCGTGGAACTCAGCACCAATGCCGTGACCACAATATTCACGAACGATTGAATAGCTAAAGCCCTCTGCGTATTTTTGAATTGCAGCACCAATATCACCTAAGCGTACGCCTGGTTTTACCATTTTAATCGCAAGGTAAAGGCTTTCTTGTGTGATATCAGCAAGACGCTTGCCTTGAATGTTAGGCGTACCAACGTGGAACATCTTCGATGTGTCACCGTGATAGCCATCTTTGATCACAGTTACGTCGATATTTACGCTATCGCCTTCTTTAAGTGGTTTGTCATTTGGAATACCGTGACAAATTACATGGTTCACTGAGGTGCAAATTGATTTTGGGAAACCGTGATAATTAAGCGGTGCTGGAATAGCATCTTGAACATTAACAATATAATCATGACAAATTGTATTTAGTTCATCTGTGGTTACACCTGGCACCACATGCGGTTCTATCATTTCTAGTACCTCGGCGGCTAAGCGCCCGGCAACACGCATTTTTTCGATTTCTTCAGGGGTCTTGATCACAGCACTCATTGAGGCTCCAAAGTTGTTTTTCAGGTCAGTTTTTAGTGCACAAATTTTGCACTAGACGTTGAGTTTTCAATTTTAATATGGTATAAAGCGCGCCGTCTTTTTACAAATAAATTCTTAACTGATTTTTTGTATTTAAGGCAAACACAATTTTATTTTAACACACACACGTATCGTCACATACACTTGGGTGCACTTAAGTTACAAATTAACTACGGTGTTGGTGCTATGGGATATGTGGAGGCCTAACCCTAAATTATAGAGGATTATACAAATGGCAAACGTTTCAATGCGCGATATGCTTCAAGCTGGTGTTCACTTTGGTCACCAGGCACGTTACTGGAACCCTAAGATGAAGCCTTTCATCTTCGGCGCTCGTAACCGTGTTCATATCATCAACCTAGAGCAAACTGTACCAATGTTCAACGAAGCACTTAAGTTCTTATCGAACGCAGCTTCTAACAAAGGTAAAGTACTTTTCGTTGGTACTAAGCGCGCAGCAAGCGAAGCAGTTAAAGAAGCAGCGATCCAAAGCGAGCAGTTCTACGTAAACCACCGTTGGTTAGGTGGTATGTTGACTAACTGGAAAACAGTTCGTCAATCAATCAAGCGTCTTAAAGACCTTGAAGCGCAAAGCCAAGACGGTACTTTCGAGAAATTAACTAAGAAAGAAGCGTTAATGCTTACTCGTGAAATGGAAAAGCTTGAAAAGAGCCTTGGTGGTATCAAAGACATGGGCGGTCTTCCTGACGCGCTTTTCGTTATCGATGCAGACCACGAGCACATCGCTATCCGTGAAGCTAACAACCTAGGTATTCCAGTTGTTGCTATCGTTGATACTAACTCTAACCCAGACGGTGTTGATTACATCGTACCTGGTAACGACGATGCGATCCGTGCTATCCAACTTTACACAGGCGCTGTATCAGCTGCGATCACTGAAGGTCGTGAGAACAACATCGTTGCTCAAGCTGAGAAAGACGACTTCGTAGAAGCTGAGTAATTAGCTGTCATCAAGTCTTCATCTATTTAAGGTGAAGACTTGTTATTCTTGTTAAGCGGCCTATACCGCTTCCCTATAACAGAATTCAATTGAGGATATTCTAATGGCTGTAACTGCTGCCCTAGTTAAAGAATTACGCGAGCGTACTGGCGCTGGCATGATGGATTGTAAAAAAGCGTTAACTGAAACTAACGGTGACATCGAGTTAGCGATCGAAAACATGCGTAAGAGCGGTGCTGCAAAGGCTGCTAAAAAAGCAGGTAACATCGCTGCTGAAGGTACAATCTTAATCAAAGAAGGTAACGGTTTCGCTGCACTTCTTGAAGTTAACTGTCAAACTGACTTCGTTGCTAAAGACGCTAACTTCCTTGGTTTCGCTAACCAAGTTCTTGACGCTGCTGCAGAAACTAAAGCAGACATCGAAGCACTTAAAGCACAATTCGAAGAAACTCGTGTTGCTCTAGTTGCTAAAATCGGTGAAAACATCAACGTTCGTCGCGTTGAGTACATCGACGGTGACAAGCTTTCTTCTTACCGCCACGGCGACCGTATCGGTGTTGTTGTAGTTGGTGAAGCTGACGAAGAAACACTTAAGCAAGTTGCTATGCACGTAGCTGCGTCTAAGCCTGAGTTCGTAAACCCAGAAGACGTACCAGCTGACGTTGTTGAAAAAGAAAAAGCAGTTCAAATCGATATCGCGATGAACGAAGGCAAGCCTGCTGAAATCGCTGAGAAAATGGTTATCGGTCGTATGAAGAAATTCACTGGTGAGATCTCTCTTACTGGTCAAGCTTTCATCATGGAACCTAAAAAATCAGTTGGCGAAATTCTTAAAGAGAAAGGCGCAACTGTTTCTAACTTCATCCGTTTAGAAGTTGGTGAAGGTATCGAGCGTAAAGAAGAAGACTTCGCTGCTGAAGTAGCTGCTCAAATCGCTGCTGCAAAAGGCGAGTAATTTTCTAACTTAGTGACGTAGGGCAATAAGATGAAATTAATCTGCTATTAGCTTTTGCGTCACTGATGAAAATTCTTTAAAATAACCGCGTTTTATGTGTAACCATAGCGCGGTTATTTTTTATCTCATTACTAAGGCTGGCCCAAATATTATGACTATCAATCGTAAACCTATTTTTAGACGTGTTCTTCTTAAACTTAGCGGTGAAGCATTAATGGGAGACGAAGGCTTCGGCATCGACCCAAAAGTACTTGACCGTATGGCTCAAGAAATTAAAGAACTTGTAGAGCTCGACGTAGAAGTAGGTTTAGTTATCGGTGGCGGTAACTTCTTGCGTGGTGGTTCATTAGCAGAAGCGGGTATGAACCGCGTAGTTGGCGACCACATGGGTATGCTTGCGACTGTAATGAATGGTTTAGCAATGCGTGATGCACTGCACCGTGCATTTGTAAATTGTCGTTTAATGTCTGCTATCCCACTTAACGGTGTGTGTGATGCTTACAACTGGGCAGAAGCTATCAGCCTATTAAAATCTGGCCGCGTTGTAATTTTCTCAGCGGGTACAGGTAACCCATTCTTCACGACTGACTCAGCAGCGTGTTTACGTGGTATTGAAATTGAAGCAGATACTGTAATCAAAGCGACTAAAGTGGATGGTGTTTACTCTGATGACCCAGTGAAAAACCCAGACGCTACACTATATCGCCACTTAAGCTACAATGAAATCATTGATAAAGAGCTTAAGGTTATGGATTTAGCTGCATTTACGCTGGCGCGTGACCACAACATGCCATTAAGCGTATTTAACATGAATAAATCAGGCGCGCTTAAGCGTGTTATTATGGGCGAAGATGAAGGAACGCTTATCTCTTCACAAGCCTCAGATGAAACTAGCAAATAGATTAGGATTGAACCGTGATTAACGATATCAAAAAAGATGCGTCAGAACGTATGCAAAAAAGTGTTGCGGCACTAGGCAGTCAATTATCTAAAATTCGCACAGGCCGTGCGCACCCTGCATTACTTGACGGTATTCAAGTGTCTTACTACGGTGCAGACACACCATTAAACCAAGTTGCTAACGTAACAATTGAAGACTCACGTACACTTGCAATTAGCGTGTTCGATAAGTCACTAGCTCAAGCAGTAGAAAAAGCGATTATGGCTTCAGATTTAGGTTTAAACCCAATGTCTGCAGGCACTGTTATTCGTGTTCCACTTCCTCCACTAACAGAAGAGCGTCGTAAAGACCTGATTAAAATCGTACGTGGTGAAGTTGAAAGCGGCCGTGTTGCTGTACGTAACATCCGTCGTGACGCAAATGGCGACATTAAGAGCTTATTGAAAGAAAAAGACATTTCTGAAGATGAAGCACGTCAAGCAGAAGACGAGATCCAAAAGCTTACTGATAAGTTCATCAAAGAGATGGACGCACAACTAGCTGCAAAAGAAGCTGAGTTAATGGAAATCTAATCGCTGCTGTTTATCTTTCAGACATTGATTCTGCAAGTAAACAGGCGCAACTAAATTTATTAGTTTTGAAACGCCGTCTAGGGTATACTAGACGGCGTTTTTTTATGGAATACTCGATATTTATGGTTCTTAACGCTGATAAAATTTCCCAGCAAAGTTTGCCTAAGCATGTCGCTATAATCATGGATGGCAACGGACGTTGGGCACAAGCGAAAAATCGCCCACGTGTTTATGGGCACAAAAAGGGCGTTGATGCGGTTCGTCAATCAGTGCAATTTTGTACTCGCTTAGGTATACAGTCGTTAACACTATTCGCATTTAGTAGCGAAAATTGGCGACGTCCAGAAGACGAAGTAAATACGCTCATGGAGCTATTTTTATTTGTACTGGGCAAAGAAGTTAAAAAACTTCATAAAAATAATGTAAAGCTAAACATAATTGGTGATTTATCACGCTTTTCAGAAGGTTTGCGCAATAAAGTTGATGCAGCCCATGAATTAACTCGTAATAATACGGGTCTACAGTTAAACGTGGCAGCTAATTATGGTGGACGTTGGGATATTACTAACGCCGCAACAACGCTTGCGAAAAAAGTCGCAGCCGGTGAAATGGCCGCAGAAGATATTACTGAAGAGCTAATGGCTGAACAAATGAGTATGGCCGACCAAGGTGAGCTTGATTTAATGATCCGCACCGGTGGAGATTTACGCATCAGTAACTTCCTTTTATGGCAAGCGGCTTATGCTGAGCTTTACTTTACCGATACGCTTTGGCCAGACTTCAATGAAGCTGCATTTGCTGACGCTATCGCATGTTACGTTGCCAGAGAGCGACGATTTGGTTGTACAGGCGAACAAATAAAACAATTACTCGCCGAGACCTAATTACTAGTTGAAGGTACACACATTGCTAAAACAACGAATTTTAACCTCGCTCGTGTTGGCACCACTTGCACTTATTTTGGTTTTTTATACCCCATTAACACTATTTAGTTATATCGCCGCCGGTATTGTTTTACTCGGTGCATGGGAGTGGTCTGCATTTATGGGCCTATGCGATAAAGTTAAACGTTTTGGATTTGTTGCAGCAACGGCTGCATTTTTGGCATTACTGAACTGGCATTGGCCCATTGAATCACTTTGGCAAAATGGTCAATTAGTGGGTGATGCAAACTACCTATTTACCTTGTCATTTGCATGGTGGATTGTGGCAACTTATTTAGTTTGGCGCTACCCAGCTATGGCAAAGGCTTGGAATGAAGGCATTGTAATGCGTGCCATTGCAGGCTTTTTAACGCTAGTGCCACTTTGGCTTGCACTAAATACACTACGTAGCGCAGGTTATGGCGAATCTACTCACTTTGGTTCAATGTTAATTTTAGTTGTACTTGGTATTGTGTGGAGCGCAGATATTGGTGCTTACTTTACTGGTAAGAACTTAGGTAAACGTAAACTAATGCCAAAGGTAAGTCCCAATAAAACAATTGAAGGTTTATTAGGTGGTGTAGTGGCTTCGGTTGTTTTTGTTTTAGCCTTTTGCCATTTCACTAATGTTGATATGAGTGTTTGGCCAATCTATGCCGTGATGACGGCATTTATCGCGTTATTCTCAGCGGTAGGCGATTTACTCGAAAGTATGTTTAAACGTGAAGTTGGCTTGAAAGACAGCGGTTCATGTTTACCAGGTCATGGCGGTATTTTAGATCGTATCGATAGCTTAACCGCAGCTGCGCCAATCTTTGTACTTTGCTACGCATGGACACTGAGTTTATGAGCAAAGTAGAGCAACTTGTCGTACTGGGCGCAACTGGTTCAATCGGTTTAAGCACCTTAGATGTTGTTTCTAGAAACCCAGAGCGCTTTGCGGTTTTTGCTTTAGCGGCGGGTAAAAATGCCGAGCAAATGGCTGAACTGTGTGTCGCACATCAGCCTAAGTTTGCTGTAATGGCTGATCAACAAGCCGCTAGTGCGCTATCAAATTTACTTGCAAATAGCTCGTGTAACACACAGGTGCTAGCAGGTGTTGATGCGATGTGTGAGCTTGCTGCACATACCGATGTTGATGCAGTGATGTCGGCGATAGTAGGTGCAGCGGGTCTGTTACCGACTCTAAGTGCAGTTGAAGCAGGCAAAAAAGTGTTGCTAGCGAATAAAGAGTCGCTAGTTATGTCGGGTCAGTTGTTTATTGATAAAGTAAAACAACATGGCGCCACTTTACTGCCTATCGATAGCGAACATAATGCGATTTTCCAATGTATGCCAGCATCATTACAAAATGCATCTGGCCTACTTGCCGACAATGGCGTGAGTAAAATCTTGCTTACAGGTTCTGGTGGTCCTTTCTTAAAACGTGATTTATCGACACTACCATCAGTGACTGTTGCAGAAGCAGTGGCACATCCAAACTGGTCAATGGGACAAAAGATTTCTGTCGACTCAGCGACTATGATGAATAAAGGCCTAGAGTTTATAGAAGCCAAGTGGCTGTTTAACTGCTGTGCCAGTGATATTGAAGTGGTGATCCACCCACAAAGTATTATTCACTCTATGGTGCAATATCAAGATGGCTCAGTGCTTGCGCAAATGGGCAATCCAGATATGCGCACACCAATTGCTCATGCTTTAGCTTTTCCTGAGCGTGTCGATGCGGGTGTAAAACCGCTCGATTTTTCACAAATGGCAGATTTTACTTTCACTAAACCAGATTATGCTCGTTACCCTAATTTAAAACTTGCCATTGATGCGTGTGAAATGGGGCAAGGTGCAACCACCACAGTAAATGCGGCGAATGAAATAGCGGTTGCAGCATTTCTAAATGGTCAAATCGGCTTTACAGATATTTATCGAGTTAACGCTGAAACGCTTAATGCAACACAAAATATCAACGTGCAGACCCTCGATGAGATTTTAGCTTGCGACCAAGCTGCACGTGTAAAAGCGACTGAGTTTTTAAAAAGAGGCATCAACTAGCATGTTTGATTTTTTCTGGAATCTTGGCTCATTTATTCTTGCTCTGGGTATTTTAGTGACTGTGCATGAATATGGTCATTTCTGGGTTGCGCGAAAAGCCGGCGTGAAAGTGCTGCGTTTTTCAATTGGCTTTGGTAAGCCGTTGATCAAGTGGTACGACAAACAGCAAACCGAATATGTGATTGCAGCAATCCCACTAGGTGGTTATGTCAAAATGCTTGATGAGCGTGTTGACGAAGTCCCGCCAGAGCAGCGACATTTATCATTTAATGCTAAATCAGTAAAAGCACGTATTGCGATTGTGGCTGCTGGCCCGATGGCAAACTTTTTATTCGCTATTTTTGCCCTTGCTGTAATGTATATGGTCGGCGTTCAGTCATTAAAACCTGTGGTGGGTGAGGTGTCTCAAGGCAGCCGTGCCGCAGCTGCTAATATTCAGCCAAATCAGCAAATTATTAAAATTGGTGAAGACGATATCAATACTTGGCAAGATGCAACATTCTCGCTAATGAGCCGCTTAGGTGAGCAAAGTGTTGTGGTAACGCTTCGTGATCAGAATTATCAAAAGCATGTGCGTACTCTTAACTTAGATGGTTGGAAATTAGATCAACAAGACGTACCACCATTAACCTCGATTGGCATTGTGCCGTTTCGTCCTAAAGCACTTTTAGAAGTGGCAATGATCAGTAAAGGCTCGGCGGCAGAAGCTGCAGGCTTACAGATTAAAGACAAAATTCTTGCTGTAAATGGTGAAAATATCAGCAGTTGGACCCAGTTAGTTTCACTAATTCAGCAATCACCTAACAAATCCTTACAATTTAGTGTACAAAGGCAAGATAGTATAAAAGAGCTGTCAGTGACGCCACAAAGCAGAACCAATGATGCGGGCGTTGCTCAGGGCTTTTTAGGTGTGTCTCCAGTGGTTGAGCCATGGCCAGAAAACTATATTGAAACTAGACATTATGGCCCTGTCGATAGTATTGTGCTGGGCATACAAGAAACATGGCGTTTAATTACCCTTAGTTTTGACATGATTGGTAATTTAATTACCGGTCAGGTGTCGGTTAAAAATTTAAGTGGCCCGGTGGGCATTGCAGTTGGCGCGGGAACTAGCGTAAGCTATGGCTTGGTTGCATTTTTAAGCTTTTTAGCATTAATTAGTGTAAACCTTGGCGTATTTAACTTATTACCGCTGCCAGTGCTAGATGGTGGGCACTTAATGTATTACATAATTGAACTTTTTCGCAAAAAGCCGGTCTCTGAAAAGACGCAAGAATTTGGTTTTAAAGTGGGGGCCTTGCTGCTTCTGTTTTTAACATGTTTCGCTTTGTTCAATGATGTATCGCGTTTATAACAAGTAAGCGAAAAATTCCAATTTGAACACGATTGTAAAACACCGCAAAAGTTAAATTTATAAGGTGTTGAGCGGTAATACAGTTGTAAAGGATAAAGATAACAAAATGGCTATAAAAAAACATTTGGCAGTTTCAAGTTTATTAGGTGCTAGCTTTGCAGCCCTAGGCCAAAACTCCTTTATTGTAGATGATTTAAAAGTTGAAGGTTTACAGCGTGTTGCACTGGGTGCAGCGTTAACGCATATTCCGATCAACGTGGGCGATAATATTGATGAGTACACAATTTCTAGAACCATAAAGGCTCTCTATCGTTCAGGTCACTTTGACAATATTAAAGCATTACGTGATGGCAACAGTGTTATCTTCCGAGTGACTGAGCGCCCAACGATCAGCATGATCGAATTTGATGGCAATAAAGACATCAAAGATGAGCAACTTAATGAGTCGCTAGACCAGCAAGATATCCGTACTGGTGAGCCGCTTGATAAAACAGTCCTTGATAACATTGAAAAAGGCTTAGTTGAATTCTTCCACAGTATTGGTAAATACAATGCAAAAGTGGATGTAAGCATTACTAAGTTACCGCGTAACCGTGTAAAACTTTTATTCACATTTGATGAAGGTGACGCAGCGTCAATTCGTCAAATCAACTTGGTTGGTAACGAGCTTTTCTCAGATGAAGAGCTTCTTAAGTTAGCCGAGTCTCAACAAGATTTGCCTTGGTGGCAGTTCATGTCGAGCGACCGTTATCAAAAGCAAACTATCGAAGGCGATTTAGAGAAAATCCGCAGTTACTACCTAGACCGTGGTTACCTACGTTTTAATATCGATTCGACACAAGTATCAGTTAGCCCTGAGCGTGATTCTGTTTATGTAACAGCAAATATCACCGAAGGTGTTAAATACAAAGTTAAAGGCTTTGACTTTATTGGTGACCTGTTAGGCCGTGAAGAGCTTATTAAGAGCGTTATCCCGCTAAAAACTGGCGAGCTTTATAACGGCTCTGTGGTGACATCATCAGAAGAGTTTATCAAAAGCTACTTAGCACGTTTTGGTTATGCCAATGCTGAAGTACGTACCATCCCTGAGATTGATGACGAAAACAAAGAAGTTCAATTAACGCTTTCTGTTAATCCGGGCAAACGTGTTTATGTTCGTCGTATCATTGTGGGCGGTAACCAAAATACTTCTGATGAAGTGGTTCGTCGTGAAATGACACAGCTTGAAGGTGCATGGTTATCAAACCAAAGCCTTGAGCGCTCTAAACTGCAAATCCAGCGTTTACCTTACATGGAAAGCGTTGATTTTAATGTTGTACCAGTACCAGGTGTAGATGACCAAGTTGATGTAGATTTTACTGTTAAAGAACAATCTGCAGGTAGCTTTAACGCAGGCCTTGCTTATGGTTCATACTTGGGTCTGCAATTTAACATTGGTGTGAGTGAATCAAACTTCTTAGGTACCGGTAACCAAATTGGTTTTAACATCAATACTTCACGTGGTTCTGAGCGTATTAGTGTGTCTTACACTGACCCTTACTTTACGCCGGATGGTGTATCGCAAGGTAGTAGCATCTTCTACAGTAACTATGATGCAAGTAAATTCAGCCTAATCGACTATAAATCGAAGAGTTATGGTATTGGTACAAACATTGGTTTCCCAATCGATGCAGTAAACCGTATTAACTTTGGTGTGCGTTGGGTGCAAGAAGAGCTGTCTGATATTGCAGAATATGAGCAAACACGTGTTATTCGTGAAACATTCTTAGACCCTGAAAATCCAGACGCAGGCTTTGACTTTACTAAGTACGAGTTAAGCGCAGGTTGGTCACGTGTTACTGTTAACCGTGGTTTATTTCCAACAGCAGGTTCGCGCCAATCTCTTAACTTAACTGCGACAACGCCAAACTCTGATTTACAGTACTTTAAGCTAAATTATGACTCGCGTTTCTACTGGCCAATCAGTAATGACCACCGCTGGGTGTTCTCAACGCGTGCGGCACTTGGTTACGGTAATGGTTACGGTACAACCAATGGTTATGACCAAACACTGCCGTTCCAAGAGTTCTTCAGAATTACTGAAATGGAACTACGTGGCTTTGACCGTAATACGATCTTACCTCGTGCTGTATCACGTTTTCCGCAAAGCATTCCTGGTACACCGTTACCTGATGGTACGACAACAGGTAGCATTGGTGGTGCATCAGAATTTGACCAATTACAAACAGCAGGCCGAATTGGTGGTAACGCCAAAGCGGTAGCAGGGATGGAGCTTATTGTTCCAACACCTTTCTTAGATGAAGAAAACACCAGCTCTGTACGTACTAGCTTCTTCGTAGATGCTGCAAATGTATGGGATACAGAGTTTAATATTGACCGTTATCAAAACCTTTCAACAGATGAACGTGCAAAATTGGATGATTACTCAGATCCAATGCGCTTTAGGGTTTCAACCGGTCTTTCTCTACAATGGATCTCTCCGATGGGTCCAATGCTGATCAGTTTTGCGTATCCATTGCAAAAAGAAGAAGATGACGATACGAAGACCATCAGCTTTAACATTAGTAATACATTCTAAAGGAGTTTTTTCGTGAATAAATCAATTAAATCAACAGCTTTTGCACTACTTGCTACTTTATCTATGGGTCTATCTACTAACGCATTCGCGCACAAAGTAGGTATCGTTGATATGCAAGAAATCTACAAGCAAATCCCACAAATGGCGAAAGTAGAGCAAACTTTAGAAGCTGAATTCTCAGAGCGTCGTCAAGAACTAGAAAAACTTCAAGGTGATATCCGTTTTGAAGCTGAAAAGTTCAAGCGTGAAGCAACAACGATGAGCGACAAGCAAAAAGAAGAATTACGTACTAAGATCCAAGGTATGCAGCAGCAACTTGCTGAAAAAGGTCGTCCTTTAGAGCAAGAAATCAAAATGCGTCAAAACCAAGAACTAGCTAAAGTTCAAAAGTTAATCTTAGATGCAATCGAAGAAGTAGCGAAAGCTGGCAAATTCGATGAAGTTAAAGTTAAAGAAACAACGATTTATGTTAACCCTAAAACTGTCGATGACTTATCAAGCAAAGTTGTTGAAAAAGTAAGTAAGCAATAGAAATCATATATGCAAAACTACACGCTTTCGCAGATAGCGGATCTTCTGGGCGCTGACCTTCAAGGTGACGGCGCCACAGAGATTAAAAAAATATCTACACTTGCAAATGCCCAACATGGGCATATTGCATTTTTAGCGAACAAGAAATATCGCTCGCAATTAGAAGATACTCAAGCAAGTGCGGTGATTTTATCACCAGCAGATGCTGAGTACTTTTCGGGTAATAAGCTCATTGTTGCTAATCCTTATGTTTGTTACGCCAAACTTGCTCAGCTAATGGATACCACACCGCGCTCAGCAGTGACCGGTATTCACCCAAGTGCAGTCATTCACGATTCAGCCTCTATTGGCGATAATGTCGCGATCGCCGCCAATGTGGTGATCGAAGCGGGTGCTGTAATTGCAAACGATGTGCAGATTGGCCCAGGCTGTTTTATTGGTGAGCACGCAAAAATTGGCCAAGGCACTAAGCTTTGGGCAAATGTAAGCGTTTACCATGAAGTAGAGATTGGCAGCGACTGTTTATTCCAAGCGAATACGGTAGTGGGCAGTGATGGTTTTGGTTACGCTAACGAGCGTGGCGAATGGGTGAAAATACCGCAACTTGGCCGAGTAATCATCGGTGATAAGGTTGAGGTAGGCGCGTCTACTACGATTGACCGTGGTGCGCTAGACGATACTATCATCCATAGTAATGTAATTATCGATAATCAATGTCAAATAGCGCATAATGTCGAGATCGGTTCGGGTACAGCGGTTGCTGGTTGTACGGTATTTGCTGGCAGCACAGTGATCGGTAGGAATTGTCAGATTGGCGGTATGGTTGCAATTAATGGTCACATTAGCGTATGCGATGGTGCTATAATCACCGGCATGAGTATGGTGACTAAGGCAATCACAGAACCTGGAATTTATTCTTCAGGCTTGCCACATCTAACCAACAAAGAATGGCGACGTAGTATTGCCCATATCCGTAACCTTGGCGATATGAAAGACCGCATTAAAGCACTTGAGTCACTGACTAAGTCACTCAATATTGAAGACAAATAAGGATGCTATTTTGGCAAATGAATTAAATAGTCTTGATATCCAGGATATCTTGAGTTTACTTCCGCATCGTTACCCGATGCTACTTGTTGACCGTGTACTTGATTACACGCCAGGCGAGTCGTTACATGCTATTAAAAATGTAACAGTGAACGAACCTATTTTTACGGGTCATTTTCCTAATCAACCTATCTTTCCAGGTGTGTTGATTTTAGAAGCAATGGCTCAAGCAACTGGCTTACTTGGTTTTAAGACAGTTGAAAATCGTAGCGATAACGAACTATATTTATTCGCAGCGATCGACAATGCGCGATTCAAACAGCCGGTATTACCTGGCGATACTATGCATTTGCATGTAGAGTTTGTAAAAGAGCGCCGCAATATATGGAAATTTGCAGCAGAAGCAAAAGTTGACGGCAAAGTAGTGTGTACTGCCGAAATCATGTGTGCGAGAAGAGAGTTTTAATAGTGATCCATCCTACGGCGATAATCGAACCAGGTGCAAAACTTGGAAATAACGTATCAGTTGGCCCTTACAGCTATATCGGTAACGATGTAACTATTGGTGATAACTGTATCATCGAATCTCATGTGGTTGTAAAAGGCCCATCGACGATTGGTTCTGGTAACCATATTTTCCAATTTGCTTCGGTCGGTGAAGCTTGCCAAGACAAAAAGTATGCGAATGAGCCAACGACTTTGATCATTGGTGACAACAACGTGATCCGTGAGTGTGCGACAATTCACCGTGGTACGATTCAAGACCAAGGTGTAACAAAAATTGGTAGCAACAACTTATTTATGGCTTACACACACGTTGCACATGATGCAGTTGTGGGCGATAACGTTATTTTTGCTAACAATGCCTCTGTTGCTGGCCACGTACACGTAGGTGACTGGGTGATCCTTGCAGGTAATTCAGGTGTTCACCAGTTCTGTAAAATTGGTTCACATGCATTTGTAGGTATGTACTCAGGCGTTAATAAAGATGTACCGCCATTTGTAACTACTATTGGTACACCGGCAGGCCCTGTAGCAATCAATACTGAAGGCATGAAACGCCGTGGCTTTGAAAGCGATGAAATCATGGCAACACGCCGAGCATATAAAACGCTTTATCGTAAGAGCTTAGGTGTTGAAGAAGCAATCGCTGAGCTAAGTGAAGATGCTGCGAAGTACCCAGCTGTTCAGCTGATGATAGACTTCGTGAAAAGCTCTGAGCGCGGAATTATTCGCTAATCATAAGCGAACTTCTATAAAAGCCACCGTAAGGTGGCTTTTTTGTTTTTATACTCATTCGCTTAATTAGGTAACTTGATATAGTTCAGGTTTTGCTAAGTCAGTGCTTGCTATCTTCACGGCAAAAAAGGATCTACTAATATGAACAAACTCATCGTTTTTGCATTATTAAGCTTAATTATAACTGGTTGTAGTAGTGTGCCTTCGGTATCTAAAGGAGCAATAGAAAAAGGCAAAGCCAGTTATTACGCTGATAAATATCATGGCCGAACGACAGCAAGTGGTGAGGTGTTTAATCAACGGGCATTGAGCGCGGCTCATCAAACGCTTGGTTTTGGCAGCAGAGTAAAAGTTACTAATCTTAGTAATAATAAAAGCGTGATTGTTACTATTAATGACCGCGGCCCATTTATCCGCGGTCGTATTATCGACTTATCAAAAAAGGCGTTTTCACAAATTGCCTCAGTCAAGCAAGGTGTGATTGACGTCACCGTTGAGCAGCTCGATTAAAAACGGGTAATAAGCTCTACGTAGTCGGCTTCATTCGCCACTAATTCAGCATGACTCGCAAAGGCTCTTACTTGTCCTTGCTCTAACCAAATAACCTTATCAACACGACTTAGCATTGCAGGGTCATGGGTAATGGTCAGCATAGTTTTATTTGCCCATATTCTCTCAACTGTAGTCAGCAAGTTTTGCTTAGTGTGATTATCTAAGCTCTCTGTTGGTTCATCAAGAATGATTAAATTACCTTGCCTTAATAGAGCTTGGGCAATAGCAATACGACGTGACTGACCATGAGAAAGCTTTCTGCCTGCGGTTCCTAAACGAGTGTTTAGCCCATCTTTTAAGTTACTAAGCCAAGAGCCAAGTTCAGCTTGTTCACAGGCCTCAATAAGCCTCTCATCTGTCGCATCAAAAGCTGCATAGCGAAGGTTTTCACGTAGCGTGCCATCAAAAATATGATGCTGCTGGGCAACTATCGTTAGCTGCTTAAAGCGTGTTGCAGTGCTCAAGCTTTCAAGTTCAAAGGTGCCTTCTTGCTTGGTGGCGAGCTTTAATGAGCCTGATTGCAGCGGCCAAAGGCCCGTGAGTAAGTTAACTAGGGTGGTTTTGCCACTGCCACTGGCACCGACTAGGGCAACTTTACTGCCGGGTGTAATCGCAAAATTGATATTGCTAAGGGCTTTACTTTTTGCCCCCAAGTATTGGTAATTGACCTCGCTTAGCTCAAGACCAAGCCCTGATTTGTCAGCTAATTGGTTTGCTAGCTGATCATCTAGGTTGTTTGGCTTTTCGGCTAAGCTGCTGTGTTTATCTTCAAGATCAAACAGTCGCTTTGCGGCACTTAAAGTAAGCGGCAATTCAATAAATGCCGTAGGCAGGGTAAGCACGGTTTCAAAGCTTGCTAATACAAATAACGCGAGCATCGCCAGTTCAACGTTTTTCATAGTCCCCATTGCAACCAGTGGAATAATCATAAATACACTGGCCAGCATGGTAAGTTGGATCACCAAAGTGCTTAAACCATTACTATTTGCCACGGCTTTGTGGCGATTATAGAGCTGGTTGTTGTATTGTTTACTGAGTGAGTCACAATGCGCTAATTGCGCAGCCTGTGCTTGATAGACAGCAAGCTCTCTGGCACCTGATAGTGTATCGTCAAGTTCAGCTCTTAACTCGGCTGAAAGTTGGGTTTCAGTATCCGCTTGTTGATGAAGCTTATGGCTTAACAATACGGGAAGCAGCACGCCAATAATCATCAGTGAAGTAAAGCAAACTAATGCGACCTCAGCGTTATACATGGCCATGAAGGCCATTACGATAGGAATGCTGATCAAGGCGACAATAATCGGCAGCAGCACATTGAGGTAGAATTTATCCAGCGCATCGACATCATTCTGTAGGCGGTTAAATAAATCGCTACTACGACTCATTGCTAAGTCAACGTTGTTCAGTTGGCTCAGAGTCTTGAACATGTTTACGCGAATTTCGCTCAGCAATAAAAAGGTAGCATTATGAGTTATCATCCGCTCACCGTAACGAGACGCTGTGCGCACGATAGCTAAAAAGCGGATCACTCCAGCTGGGGTAAAGTAATTCATCTGCACACCAGCAATGCCCGCCGCTGCCATGGCTGCTAAAAACCACCCAGATATAGCGAGCAAGCCCACATTAGCGAGTACCGTTAAGCTTGCTAAAAAAGCCCCTAAAAGCAACATGCCAGTATGAGGTTTGCATAGTTTTAATAGACGTATAAAGTTATGCATGGGTGTCACCTTGGCTCACAAGTTTAGCAAATAGGCCTGCTTGCTCAGTCAGTTGCTGGTACTGACCAGATTCAACAATGTGACCTTGTTGCATAACGTAAATATTATCGGCGTGTTTTACCGTATTCAGTCGGTGAGCAATAACCAGTACTAAATGGTCTTTTGCATAATCGCGGATTGCTTGATTGATTAAATGCTCTGTTTGGCTGTCTAAGTGAGCGGTAGGCTCATCTAGCATCAGCACAGGGGCATTCTTCAAAAATGCACGGGCAAGGGCTATGCGCTGTTTTTGCCCTCCAGAGAGGCCTTCTCCTTGTTCACCTAGCAAGGTATCAAAGCCATCAGGTAGTGCAGTAATAAACTCAAGTGCTCCAGCTTTACTTGCTGCTTCATAGAGCTCTGCTTGGCTTGCATCGGGTTTAGCTAAACGCAGGTTGTCTGCAACGGTTCGATAAAATAACGTGGCTTGCTGTGGTATCCATGCCAGCTGTGCTTGCCAATCAGCTAATGCAGTATCACTCAGTGGTTGCTCGTTAATGCTAATGGCACTATTGGCCTGATGATGAAAACCCAATAGGCAATCAAACAAGGTACTTTTACCCGAACCACTTTCACCCACAAAGGCAATTAAGCCTGAGCTTGGTAAGCTTAAGTTGATATCAGTTACCCCTTCGTTTGTTTCAGGGTAGTGAAAGGTAAGCGCACTCAGCTGTATATCTTTTATCGGTAACTCAAGCTTAGATGACCCGACATGTTTATCAGCGTCGCTTTGATTGATTATGTCGACCATATCAGCAGCAGCGCTGATCCCTTCAAGTTTTGCATGATAGTGAGTACCCATTTGTCTAAGTGGTAAGTAAAACTCAGGGGCCAGTAGTAACACCACAAATCCAGTGGCAAAATCGAGCGTACCAAAAAATAATCTAAAGCCAATGATTACAGCAACAAGGGCCACACTAATGGTGGCTAAAAATTCAAGGGCGAAAGACGATAAAAAGGCGACTTTCAATACACCCATGGTTGCTCCACGGTAATCATCAGAAATCTGACTGATGCTATTTAGCTCACGCTTGGTTGCATTGAAGAGCTTGAGTTGAGTCAGGCCTTGTAATCGGTCAAAAAAGTAATTACCAAGTACCGCCAGTTGTTGCCAGCGTTCTTGGTTTAACTGCTCCGCTTTATGGCCCACTAAAATCATGAAAAAAGGGATAAGTGGCGCTGTTAAAAGGAATATGAGGCCTGCTTTGTAATCGGTTGGAAAAATCACCACCAATATCGCTAATGGAATAAGCGCGCTGTAAGCCACACTCGGAATGTAGTTTGCGTAATATTGATGCAGTGCTTCCACCCCATTATGTAAGGTGTTAAGTGTTGCGCCGTGACCTTTTTGTTGACTGTAGGCTGGCCCAAGTTTGCTGAGCTTTTCTAGCAGTGTATTACGCATCACGTTTTTTATCTTTAACGCGGCGAGGTTACTCACCCGTTCACTTAGCGTAACCAACAAAGCACGAACTAAAATTAGCCCAGCCAGCGGCCATAATAATGGGCTTACGGCTTGCAAGTTTGCTTGTTCAAACATGACTTGATGAGCCGCGTTTGCAAGAAGATAACAAGAGGCAATCATTAATAGGGCGTTGAGTGTGCCCAAACTAATGCTTAATTTAAGAAGCCCTGAAGCGGACTGGCTATACTGCTTTAAAAAAGCGCGCAGCGTTTGCTGCTGCGCGCGATTTGGTCGGGGTTTAGTTGTCATCGGTGTTTTTGAGTCTCGCGTACAGCTCTAGCTCATCATCAGCAATCGAATCTTTATGTTGGTGAAATTCGTACCACATTACGTTGATCACCCCAAGTGTACAGGCTAATAGAACACCTAAAATCCAGGCAAAATACCACATATTTAAATCTCCTTAATAGCTACCGTGAGTGTTGTTTTCAATTTCACTAATCGTTACTTTGCGCCACATCTTCACATAACACCATGTTGTGTAGATAAGAATAAGTGGTACAAAAATAACCGCAGCGATAAACATCACGTTAAGTGTCATATGGCTCGAAACCGCATCCCACATAGTTAAACTAATATTTGGGTTGTTGCTCGAAGGCATCACAAACGGGAACATTGACATACCCGCAGTTAAGATCACGCCTGCAAGCATTAAGCTTGACGCAGCCAATGCCATTGCTGGTTTTTGTAATTTAGATAATACAATTGCCAGTGCCGCCATCACGAATGCTAGGGCAGGAAATAGCATGGTTAATGGCATTTTTGTATAGTTATCAAGCCATGCACCCGGTGCCTGCGTTACTGTTTTAGCAAGCGGGTTTGCAAACCCTTGAGTATCGCCCATGCTAACGATTTTATATCCGTCAATTTGTGATACCCACACACCAGCTAAGGCAAATAATACAATAAACGCCATCAGTGCATATTGACCATATTGTGCTGAGCGTTTAGCAACCTCTGCATCAGTACGAAGTTGTAACCACATACCAGCGTGACCAACCAGCATCAGTACACTCACTAAGCCAACTACAATGGCAAATGGGTTTAATAACGCAAAGAATGAACCTTGATAACTGACACGCAGTAGGTCGTCGATATGATAAGGCACGCCCAGTAATAAGTTACCAAATGCTACACCAAATACTAAAGCAGGAATAAAGCTGCCAGCAAATAGGCCCCAATCCCAGTTATTACGCCAGCGCGGTGAATCTATTTTTGAGCGATAATCAAAACCAAGCGGTCTGAAAAATAACGCAAATAACACCAGCATCATAGCAAAGTAAAAGCCAGAGAAAGCGGCCGCGTAAACCATAGGCCAAGCCGCAAACAGTGCGCCCCCAGCGGTGATGAACCAAACTTGGTTACCATCCCAGTGAGCGCCAATGGTGTTAATAACTGTACGGCGTTCAACATCTGTTTTACCAACTAGGCGAAGCAAAATTGCCACACCCATGTCCATACCATCGGTTACTGCAAAGCCAATTAGTAATACACCAATTAACAGCCACCAGATTAGTTTTAGTGTTTCGTAATCAAAAATCATGACTGAGCTCCTTGGCTTGCAAGTGAATCCGCTTTAGCAAGTTCATGGTGATATTTACCGGTATGAAGTGAGCTTGGGCCTTGTTTAATAAAGCGCAGCATCAGCCAGCCTTCTACAGCAGCAAGACCTGTATAGAAAACTAAGAAACCAGTAATACTAATCAATAAGTCATTCACCGTGAGTGACGAGGTTGCCAAGAAGGTCGGTAAAATTTCCGAAATTGCCCACGGTTGGCGGCCGTACTCCGCAACAATCCAACCAAATTCAATGGCAATCCAAGGCAGAGGAATACTCCATACCGCAGCCCATAATAACCAGCGCTTTTGCTCAATAATGCGGTGTGCGTTGTAATAAAATGCGAGGACGAATACGCCAAGCATGATCACGCCACAGCCAACCATGATTCTAAATGACCAGAACATAGGGCCGACTTGAGGGATTGAGTCTTTCACTGCTTTTTGAATGTGCTCTTCTGTTGCATCTACCACGTTAGGGGTATAGCGCTTAAGTAGCAAACCATAGCCAAGGTCGTCTTTTAAGGTATCGAACTTTGCAATGTTTTCTGGTGTGTCTTCACCGCCACGAAGCTTTTCTAAGTATTCGTATGCAATCATACCGTTACGAATACGTACTTCGTGCTGCTCTTCAAGGTCTTTAATACCTGTTACTTGCTCGTCAATAGAGCGAGTCGCAATGATGCCAAGTGCATAAGGGATTTTTACAGCGGCATGGGTGACTTGTTCTTCTGAGTCAGGAATACCAACTAGCGTAAATGCGGCAGGGGCTTCTTCGGTATGCCACTCAGCTTCAATGGTTGCGAGTTTGACTTTTTGCACCTCGCCAACTTCGTAGCCAGATTCATCACCAAGTAAAATAACACAAAGAATAGACGCTAAACCAAACCCTGAAGCAACCGAGAACGAACGCTTAGCAAAAGCAAGGTCGCGACCTTTTAAGATGTACCAGCTACTAATACCAAGTACAAACATAGATGCTGCAACATAACCTGCTGATACGGTATGAATAAACTTAACCTGTGCGACTGGGTTAAATACCAATTCAGCAAAGCTAGTCATTTCCATGCGCATGGTTTGGTAGTTAAATTCAGCACCTACTGGGTTTTGCATCCAACCATTTGCTACTAAAATCCATAACGCAGATAAGTTAGTCCCTAAAGCCATTAAGAAGGTAGCACCTAGATGCTGACGTTTACTCAAACGCTCCCAGCCTAAAAAGAACATACCGACAAAGGTTGATTCTAAGAAGAAAGCCATTAAGCCTTCAATCGCTAGCGGTGCGCCAAATATATCGCCCACATAGTGAGAGTAATAAGACCAGTTGGTACCAAACTCAAACTCCATGGTTAGACCTGTCGCCACACCAATCGCAAAGTTAATACCAAACAACTTACCCCAGAACTTAGTCATATCACGATAAATTTCGCGACCTGTCATCACGTAAACGGATTCCATGATCACTAAAATCCACGTCATACCTAAGGTAAGGGGAACAAATAGGAAGTGAAATAGGGCAGTGATTGCAAATTGCAATCGCGATAGATCCACAAATGTTTCATCTATCATTGTTTAGCTCCTTGTTAGCGGGTGCGGTAGACACGACAAATATTGGTTATGAAATTTCAGTAATTATTGAAACTTTATGAATATTAAACCTGTATTCATTTTAGTCAATAGGAAAATACGAAATAAAGATGAATTAATCCTGCTCACCTTTTCTACAGATTAGAGATAAAGCTCTAAAGTTTCAAATATTTAATCGTTATAAAAAGCCGTTTTGCTATGGCTTATTTTATTCTTTTTTAAGCTCTTTTTAGATAGTAGCGAGTAAACCTGCAGGCTACACACGCAAATAAATGCTCAACCAATGAGCAAGTAGGCAGGCTAATTTCGATTTCTAGTATTTATTAACTCTGTGACATTTATCCGACTGCTAAAACACGGTAAACTCGTTTTTATTAGTGCCAAAAGTTGCGAATTATCAACGAATGAAAGAACAAACAAAGCCGTTACGTATTGCCTTGGTGGCAGGTGAGTTTTCAGGTGATATTTTAGGTGAAGGGCTAGTAAAAGCACTTAAACGCCGTTTTCCGGATGCCATATTTGAAGGGATTGCAGGCCCGCGTATGCAAGCGGCTGGCTGTAAAACATTATTCGATATGGACGAATTATCTGTAATGGGCCTAGTTGAAGTACTAGGCCGATTACCGCGCCTACTAAAAATACGCAAACAATTGGTGCAGCATTTTATCGACAACCCACCAGATGTATTTATTGGTATCGATGCCCCTGACTTTAACTTACGTGTCGAAAAACCGTTAAAAGAGGCGGGCATTAAAACAGTACAATATGTTAGCCCATCAGTGTGGGCGTGGCGCGAAAAACGTATTCATAAAATCAGTGCTGCAACTAATTTAGTACTGGCATTATTACCGTTCGAAAAAGCCTTTTACGATAAGCACGATGTACCTTGTACCTTTGTGGGTCATACTTTGGCTGATGATATTGCCCTTGAGCACGACCAATCCGAGGCTCGTAACCAACTAGGTTTAGCACAAACTGATAAAGTGCTTGCATTACTACCAGGTAGCCGAGGTTCTGAAGTAGGGCTTTTAAGCGAAACCTACATTGAAACAGCGGCTAAATTGCAAGCGCAAAATCCTGACCTTAAAATTGTGGTTCCGTTAGTCAATGAAAAACGAAAAGCACAGTTTTGTGAAATTTTAGAAAAAACAGCCCCTGATCTAAAACTGCAATTATTGGATGGTCAGTCAAACCTTGCAATGCAAGCGGCTGATGCCATTTTACTTGCCTCAGGAACCGCAACGCTTGAAGGTATGCTGTATAAAAAGCCGATGGTTGTGGGCTACAAAATTAAGCCACTGAGTTACTGGATTTTCAAAACCTTATTTACTTTTAACATTAAGTATTTCTCGTTGCCTAATTTATTAGCCGATGAAGAACTCGTTCCAGAATACTTACAAACTGAATGTAATGTTGAAAACCTATCGGCTGCGCTAACACCTATGTTGAATACCGATAACAGCGAACTAAAAGCGCGCTTTTTAGCCATACATAAAAACATTAGATTAAATGCCAATGAACAAGCTGCAGCAGCAGTCGCGGAGTTACTAAATGCAAATTGAACGACCGAATGTTAATTATATTGCTGGTGTAGATGAAGTTGGCCGTGGTCCATTAGTGGGTGATGTTGTTACCGCTGCGGTAATATTGGACCCAAATAAGCCTATTGCAGGGTTAGCAGATTCTAAAAAGTTATCAGACAAAAAACGTCAATTATTAGCTGCAGAAATAAAAGAAAAAGCCCTGTGCTATGCTATTGGTCGTTGTAGTCCAAGTGAGATTGATGAGTTAAATATTTTGCATGCCACTATGCTCGCGATGAGCCGCGCGGTTGAAGGCTTAAGCGTAAAGCCTGAGTTTGTCTTTATTGATGGTAACCGTGTGCCTAGCCAATTAACTGTGCCAGCACAGGCGGTAGTAAAAGGCGATAGCCTAGTTGAAGAGATTTCGGCAGCATCTATTCTAGCGAAAGTTGCTCGTGATGATGAAATGATTGAGCTTGATAAGCGTTACCCTGACTATGGTTTTGCAGGCCATAAAGGTTACCCAACTAAAGCACACTTTGCAGCACTTGAACAATACGGTGCTATTGCAGAGCATCGTAAAAGCTTTAAACCTGTTCAGCGCATTTTGGCGTTAAAAGGAGAGCAACTGTAATGCCTGCGCCACAATTTGTTCACTTACGTGTTCACTCAGATTTCTCAATGGTGGATGGCCTAGCTAAAACTAAGCCAATTGTCGCTAAAGCAGAAGAGCTGCAAATGCCTGCGTTGGCTATCACCGATCAGATGAACTTATGTGGTTTGGTGCGTTTTTATGGCGCTGCCCATGGCGCTGGTATTAAGCCTATTGTCGGCGCAGACTTTTGGTTAAGAAGCCCTGAATTTGAAGATGAACCTAGCCGAATTACCATCTTAGCGAAAGATAACGAAGGTTATAAAAACCTTACTTTATTGATCTCTAAAGCATACCAGCGCGGACATTTATTTCACCGCCCAGTGGTTGACCGTGAATGGCTGGTGGAGCACAAAAAAGGCCTAATTTTATTATCTGGCGCTAAAGATGGCGACTTAGGTAAAGCCCTATTAAAGGGTAACCCAGGCCTTATTGAATCGGTTGTTAGTTTTTATAAGCAACATTTTAGCGATCATTATTACATTGAGCTTATTCGTACGGAACGTGCTTTAGAAGAAGACTATTTACACCTAGCTGTTGAGCTTGCTACAAAAGAGCAGTTACCTGTAGTGGCAACGAACGAAGTGGTGTTTTTAAAACCAGAAAACTTTGAAGCCCATGAAATCCGCGTAGCAATCCATGACGGTTACACCTTAGAAGATAAACGTAGACCAAAACGTTTTTCTGAGCAGCAATATCTTAAAACAGCAGAGCAAATGGCTGAGCTATTTAGCGATATTCCTGAAGCGTTAGAAAACACCGTTGAAATTGCTAAGCGCTGTAATGTGACCGTACAGCTCGGGACTTACTTCTTACCAGATTACCCAACCGGTTCGCTGAAAATTGAAGACTTCTTGGTTAAGGTTTCTGAAGATGGCCTTGAAGAGCGTTTACAGTTTTTATTCCCAGATGAGCAAGAGCGTAAAGAGAAACGTGGCGAGTATGATGAGCGTCTGAAAATAGAGCTCGACGTAATCAACCAAATGGGTTTCCCAGGTTACTTCTTGATCGTAATGGAGTTCATTCAGTGGAGTAAAGATAACAATATTCCGGTAGGTCCAGGGCGTGGTTCTGGTGCTGGTTCATTGGTTGCTTATGCACTGAAGATCACCGACCTTGATCCGCTTGAATTTGACTTACTATTCGAACGTTTCTTGAACCCAGAACGTATCTCAATGCCCGATTTCGACGTCGATTTCTGTATGGATAGGCGTGATGAGGTAATTGATCACGTAGCGGCACTTTATGGTCGTGACGCGGTATCTCAGATCATCACCTTTGGTACCATGGCTGCAAAAGCGGTTATCCGTGACGTAGGCCGTGTACTTGGTCACCCTTACGGCTTTGTTGATCGTATTTCTAAACTAGTACCGGGCGATCCGGGTATGACCTTGGCTAAAGCGTTTGATGTTGAGCCTCGTTTACAAGAAGCCTACGACGGTGATGAAGAGGTCAAAGAGCTTATTGATATGTGTCGCATCCTTGAAGGCTGTACACGTAACGCCGGTAAACACGCTGGTGGTGTTGTAATATCACCAACCACTATCACTGACTTTGCAGCCCTTTATTGTGATGATGAGGGTAAATTCCCGGTAACGCAATTTGATAAAAACGACGTTGAGACGGCGGGTTTAGTTAAGTTTGACTTCTTAGGTCTAAGAACACTTACCATCTTGCAATGGGCAATTGATATGACTAACGAGCGCTTAGCCCGAGAGGGTAAAGAGCCAGTTGATATCAACGCTATTCCACTTGATGATAAGCCAAGTATTGAGTTACTGCTACGCGCCGAAACCACCGCGGTATTCCAGTTAGAATCTCGTGGTATGAAAGACCTTATTCGTCGTCTAAAGCCCGACTGCTTCGAAGATATGATCGCACTGGTAGCACTATTCCGCCCTGGTCCATTGCAATCAGGCATGGTAGATAACTTTATCGACCGTAAGCACGGCCGCGAAGAGTTATCTTACCCAGATGTGCAGTGGCAACACGATAGCTTGATACCCATTCTAGAACCGACCTACGGTATCATTCTTTATCAAGAACAGGTAATGCAGATTGCGCAGGTACTGGCTGGTTATACGCTAGGTGGCGCTGACATGCTGCGTCGTGCGATGGGTAAGAAAAAACCAGAGGAGATGGCAAAGCAACGTTCAACCTTCGAAGAAGGTGCTGTTAATAACGGAGTTGACGGCGAACTTGCAATGAAAATCTTCGACTTGGTAGAGAAGTTCGCAGGTTATGGTTTTAACAAATCTCACTCAGCTGCTTATGCCTTAGTATCGTACCAAACGTTGTGGATGAAAACCCACTACCCAGCAGAGTTTATGGCTGCGGTAATGTCGGCGGATATGGATAACACCGATAAAATTGTTACCTTGGTAGATGAATGTGAAAACATGAAACTGACCTTGTTACCGCCAGATGTAAATGCCGGTGAGTACAAGTTTACGGTTAATCTACAAGGTGAAATTGTTTACGGTATCGGTGCCATTAAAGGGGTTGGTGAGGCGCCTGTTGAAGCTATTTTAGAAGCCCGTAGCGAAGGTGGCCCGTTTAAGGACTTATTTGATTTTTGTGCCCGTGTTGACTTAAAGCGTTTAAACAAGCGAGTTGTTGAAAAGCTTATTTATGCCGGAGCGCTCGATCAACTTGGCCCAGATAAAACCCAACCTGGCCGTGCAACCTTATTAGCAAGCTTAAAAGATGCCATGCGAGCGGCCGATCAGCATCATAAGGCTGAGTCATTAGGGCAGGCAGATTTATTTGGATTACTTGCCACAGAGCCAGATGAAGTTGAACAAGCATTTATCAAAGCCACAGATTTAACCGACAATGAGTGGCTAGATGGTGAGAAAGAAACTTTAGGTCTGTATTTAACTGGCCACCCAATTAATCAGTATCGTAAAGAGTTAAAGCATTATACATCAGGAAGGCTGGTTGATTTACAACCCACTAACCGCGATGTGCAGTCAACGGCTGCAGGCTTAGTGATTTCTGCCCGTACCTTGATAAACAAAAAGGGAAATCGATGGGGTCTTGTAACTTTAGATGACAAGAGTGCCCGTATTGATGTACGCTTATTCCCAGAACAGTTTGAAATGTACCAAGATTTGCTGCAAGTAAACAATATCTTGGTAATATCTGGACAGGTCAGCTTTGATAACTTCTCTGGTGGCATTACAATGACCGCTAGAGACATATGCACCATCGCTGAGGCGCGAGAAAAACGTATAAAAGCGATTAAAATGACCTTGAATATGGTGCAGATCGAGGCGAACTTCTTCGATAATTTACAAAAAGTACTGGAACCTTATAAGTTTGGTACTTGTCCTATTAAAGTATTCTATCAACGTCCGGATGCGTTGGCTGAGATTACCTTAGGAACCGAATGGTGTGTTACGCCGAGTGATGACTTGCTTCATAAGTTATCGCTGATGGCGGCGCAAGATGTAGAACTAGAATTTAATTAATTAGGTAGTTTAGAGCATGAGCCTCAATTATCTTGATTTTGAGCTTCCAATCGCAGAATTAGAAGCAAAAATTGAAGAATTACAAAATGTAAGCCGCGCTGGCGAATTAGACCTTGGATTAGAAGAGGAAGTCAGTCGATTAAAAGAGAAAAGTGCTGAAATGAAAGAGAAAATTTTCTCTGAATTAGGTGCTTGGCAGGTTTCTCAGTTAGCCCGTCATCCGTTGCGTCCTTATACTCGTGATTACATCGAGCGCATTTTCACGGAATTTGACGAACTAGCAGGCGACCGTACTTTTGCTAACGATCCAGCTATTTTAGGTGGTGTTGCACGTTTTGAAGGTCAACCAGTGATGGTTATTGGCCAACAAAAAGGGCGTGACACGGCTGAAAAAATTAAACGCAACTTTGGAATGCCAAAGCCAGAAGGTTACCGTAAAGCATTACGCTTAATGGAAATGGCTGAGCGTTTCAAAATGCCAATCATGACTTTTATCGACACTCCAGGTGCATACCCAGGTGTTGGCGCTGAAGAGCGTGGTCAAAGTGAAGCAATTGCGCGTAACCTTAAAGTTATGGCTGCGTTAAAAGTACCAACTATCTGTACTGTTATCGGTGAAGGTGGTTCTGGTGGTGCATTAGCAATTGGTGTGGGCGACCGCGTTAACATGTTGCAATACAGCACTTACTCTGTAATTTCGCCAGAAGGTTGTGCATCAATCTTATGGAAAAGCGCAGACAAGGCACCATTAGCTGCAGAAGCCATGGGTGTAACAGCTGCACGTGTTAAAGAGCTTGATTTAATCAACAACGTAATTGATGAGCCACTTGGTGGCGCACATCGTAATTACGATGCGATGGCGCGTAACCTTAAAAACCAACTTAAGCGTGACCTAGCTGACTTACAAGGCCTTTCACTAGATGAAATGCTTGATCAGCGTTACAAACGTTTAATGTCGTTTGGCTATTGCTAAACACAGCTTAAAATTGAAAAAAGCCGCTTTTGCGGCTTTTTTTGTTTTATAATGCCGATAACAAAGACGCTTGTATACTCATTGGTTTTAAATGCAAACATCAGATTTATACCACCATTTTTTAGCACAATTGCAGCCTTTACTGAACGCTCAGCAAAGTAGCTTTAGCGTTGCCTTATCTGGCGGTATTGATTCGGTTGTATTGTTACATTTAATAAAACAAGCTCAACAGCAGCACTCAGAACTTAAAATTGAAGCTGTGTATGTTAATCATGGTTTGAGCAAGTATGCTGATAAGTGGCAGGGGTTTTGCCAATCGCTGTGTGAAGAGCTCGATGTCGCATTTAAAGCGGTGCACGTTGAAATTTATGAGCGCTCGCGTACATCACTTGAGGCACAAGCAAGAGAGGCTCGTTACCAAGCACTAGACGAAAACTGTATACCAGGTAGTGTAATACTGCTTGGTCAGCACTTAAATGATCAACTTGAGACCTTCTTACTTCGTCTAAAGCGTGGTTCTGGCTTGCAGGGTTTAGCATCGATGCCACAAACGCGATTGTTAGCGTCTGGGCGTGTATGTTTTAGACCGCTGATTAATATCACTCGTGAGCAAATTGAACAATTTGCCAGTGAATTTGCTATTACCCATATCACCGATGATTCAAATGTTGATGAGCGCTTTGACCGCAATTTTTTACGTCATCAGGTTCTGCCCATTTTAACGGAGCGTTTTCAAGGGTTTGAAAAAAGTGCAGCGCGCAGTATTCGGCTGTTACAAAAGCAGCAATCACTGCTCGATGAATATACTCAAAGCGACCTTACAAACTGCCAAAATTCACAGGGTGGTTTAAGCTGCGAGGCAATTGCGGGGTTTAGTAAGCCCAGACAAGCAAACCTTGTACGTGCGTGGCTGAATCAGTTTACCCATCAACTACCTTCAGAGAATCAGCTACAGCAAATTATTGAGCAAGGTTTAACGGCAAAAACTGATGCTCAGTTAAAAATTTGTTTGCAAAGCGGCGATGTTCGTCGGCATCAGCAACATTGGTACTTTGTGAAAGAGCAGGCAATACCTGAGGCGATGGATATTGCTTTGCAAAGCGTTGAACTGATTGGTGGCCGAAAACTAATAGTGAAAGCGGGTAAGGGTATTAGACAACCAAAGCCGGATGAGCAAGTAAGGGTTGAATTTAATAAGCCACAAGCGCGTATAAAGCCTTTGCATAAACCCGGCTCAAATACTTTAAAGCATTGGTTTAAAGATGCCAAAGTAGCTCCTTGGTTACGTGCGCAGACACCACTAATTTTTTATAACGATCAACTTGTGCAAGTAGTTGGCTACTTTATTAGTGAGCAGCACAGTGTTGAAGATGGAATTCTATGGGAGACACTCTATGAGTGAACAACCACATGTTGGTTTATCACTAGTTAATAAGGCACCACTTGGCTTTGTGTTGTCGGTGCTAGTAGCTGTAGTTGCCGGTTTTGCTTATGCAGAGCTGACAATAAATACACTTTTTTATGCACTAGCTGGCGGCTTAGTTTGCTCATTATTGCTGCTAGGTTACTGGTCAGGCAAAGGCGGTATTTTCTTTATTCTGGGCGTACTTACGCCGTTGGCTTTAGTGATGGTATCGCCCCTTACCACCATGGCTGCCTTGCTTTACTTATTAAGCGGCTTCTTCGCTGGTTTTTGGTTAGTATTACTTGGTTATAAATTTATAAACAAAAAAGCCTAGCGGGGGATGCTAGGCTTTTACTCAATTAGTAAGCTCTTGCGCAGTTTCTTCCTGCAGCTTTTGCCTTGTAAAGACCTTTGTCAGCACGGGCAAACACTTCGTTTTCGCAGTCTTGGTTATTGGCGAGTGTATAACCAATGCTTGATGTTACATCATATTGAGCCATCAACCCTGAGCTAGCAACCAAACTCATAATACGATCAGCAATTACCTTATTAGTGGTGAATTCAGGGTCGTCGATTAATAATGCAAATTCATCTCCACCAAAGCGGAAAATAGAGTCAGTGCCACGCACGCTAGTGCGTAATACATTAGCAAATTCTTGCAGTACATCATCGCCAATTTTATGACCAAAGTTATCGTTAACTTGTTTAAAGTTATCTAAATCAAGCAGCATTAAACTAAATGGACGATGCTGACGGCGGCAACGTTCTAGCTTTTGTGCCAAGCTGTCATTAAATTGACTACGGTTGTTTAAGCCTGTTAGCGCATCTTTAGTCGCTAAACGTAATACGCGGGTATACATAAGCGCATTACGTAATGGGTAAACGAGTGCTGTATGAAGCTGCTTTAATTTTGCTTCAATCGCTTTACCCATAGGGAACTGGCTAAAATAAATTAACTGCCCTAAGCGTTCACTTTCGATATCTAAATCAAAAGAGTACGGTGTTTGACTGGTATCGCTGCCAGCACTTTGTGACACTCCGAGTGCAGATTGGAACTGTAATCCAGATAAATTGATCAGTTGTTTTGCGTGTTCGGCAAAAATTGTCAAAATTTCTTCGATTGATAACGTAGTTTGTAATCTTGCGACCAAATCGTGTGGACTATTTGTTTCATTTATTCGGTAATGCTCTGCCGAAAACGGCAGAAACTCGCCTCGCGCAGACACCCGCTGCGTCAAAATATGGACATTTTCCATGATAATTCTCCCCCCGGAGTGTTTAGATACTCATACTTAGCGAGATTTGTGCCACATTTTTAAACTGGCTGAAAAACAGATGGTTGCTATATTTAAGGTAGGGTACAGCTTTATCATCAAGTAGAAGGGAGTTTATTGCTTGCAAAATGTGCTGATTCAAGTGTTTGGCTTGCTCGTCGCTGCCGTATTATTTGTTTGGTTCTTCAAACGAATTGGTTTACCACCTATTCTTGCTTATCTTGCCACCGGCGTGTTGGCGGGGAGTCATGGTATTGGCTGGATGGCGCAAAGCCACGAAATGCACTTTGTTGCCGAACTTGGCATTGTATTTTTACTGTTTAGCTTAGGGCTTGAGTTTTCGTTGCCGCGTTTAATGGCAATGCGAAATATTGTTTTTGGCCTTGGCTCCTTGCAGGTCGTGGTGACCAGCATTGTATTTATGCTGATTTTACTGCTGTTAGAGCACAGCCTTTTAAATAGTTTTACCATCGCCAGTTTAATGGCGCTATCTTCAACGGCGGTGGTGGTTAAGTTACTTAAAGAGTCTGGAGATTTAAACCAGCGCCGCGGCCAGTTGGCAATAGGGGTGTTGTTGTTTCAAGATATTGCCGTTGTTCCTTTACTCATTGTCTATCCTCTACTGGCTCAAAGTGGCTCTGAAGAAATTGCTGGAGCATTGGCTCTTGCACTCACTAAAGGCGCTTTAGTGTGTATTTTATTGTTCGGCATAGGTAAATGGATTTTGCCTAAAGTGTTTAGCGAAATAGCGCTGGTAAGAACCGATGAGCTATTTATGCTAACGACTTTATTGGTTGCCTTGTTTGCCGCAGGCCTGACTTACCTATTTGGTTTATCGATGGCGTTAGGTGCCTTTTTAGCCGGCATGATGTTAGGAGAAAGCCATTATCGTCACCAACTAGAAGCCGATATTAGACCGTTTCGCGATATTTTGATGGGGCTATTCTTTGTGACCGTCGGTATGCAGTTAGATGCGCTCTATGTACTTAATAGTTGGTACTGGATCATCGCTGTATTAATTGGTTTATTGCTATTTAAAATAGCAGTTCTCGCAATTTCTGCGCAAGTGATGGGGGAGCGTAAGCAAGATGCGGTATCGGCGGGTATTATGCTTTGGCAAATGGGAGAATTTGGCTTTGTGTTAATTGCACTTGCTTCGCAGCATTTGCTGATAAGCTCAGAGCAAGCTTCGTTTTTAATAGCAGTTGGCGTACTTTCAATGGCGCTAACGCCTTACCTTATTGAAAAAACACCGCTTATTCTTAAAAAACTTGGCCTTTTAAGCCATGCAGGGCAGTATTGGCAGCAGCCTGCGACAAGTAGCCCCTTGTATCAAAATCATATTGTGATTTGTGGCTTTTCTCGTGTGGGGCAAACCGTAGCACGCTTTTTAAAACCAGAAGCTATTGAATACGTCGCGGTTGAGAGCAACCCCATCTTATTGCAAGAAGCAAAAGCGGCTGGCGAGCCAGTTATTTTTGGCCATGTAAATCAAAAAGATATTTTAAAATCAGCGGGCGTAGAGCGGGCAAGGCTAGTCATTATTACTTTTACTGATTTTGAGCAAACGCAAATTGTTGTTGATGCCATCAAGCAAATAGCTCCTGACGTGAAGATACTGGTACGGATGCGCGATGATACCGAGATGGAAACACTTAAAGAGCTAGGTGTTACTGAGGTTGTACCAGAAACCCTTGAAGCAAGCCTCATGTTAGTTTCGCATGTGCTTTATATGTCTGGCGTGCCGATGACACGGATCATTCGCCGTGTAAGTAAAGAGCGGCGCAATCGTTATAAGTTTTTAAATGGCTTTTTCACTGGCGATAAACTCGATGGCGAAGAGGCAAGTTCAGATAGGCTTGAGTATTTACATGTTATAGCTCTGCCAGAACACGCTTATGCGGTTAATCAGAAAATTAGTGAGCTTAAACTTGAGCAGCGCCGTGTGTCGGTTAGAGCGCTGCGCCGACAAGACCGAGAAATTGACGCACCTTCATCACAAACTATTTTATTGGCAGGTGATATTTTAGTGTTGCAAGGTAAGCCTCGCCGAGTAGAGCGGGTAGAGAGGTTTTTACTCGATGGTATGGAGTAGCTAATAGCTACTCCAGCTCTAAGAATTTACGAATTTCAGGTAGCTTTTTAAGACCATCTTGGTAGCCAATTTCAATGAGCTTTTGGGTATAACGTTTTTCAAACAGTAAGTAGCTAGTTAAACTCGATTGTGAACGTTTCTTCACGCCTATCATGCGTAGTAACAGTTTGATTGCCATAGGCATGTCATCATAAAACTGAGCGGCGATTGCATTAAAGTTTTGCGATGGGTTGATCACGCATGTTTCGATTTGTTTTAACTCTTGGTGTTTGTCGCGGGCAGGTAATAGGCTCAGCGTGCGATTGATACGCTGTAAACGTTCTAAATCAGACTGTAGCGTGTCGGTAAAGACGCTATCGAGTAAGTGACCTGCAATATTAGAAAGGCCCGGGTAATGAGGCTGGTAACCCGGTGGGTGCAACTCTTTTGGTTCATCAACACCAATAATAAAGATTTTTTCTGCACCTAAGTGAACCGACGGACTCAGTGGCGAAAGTTGGTGAATAGAGCCGTCGCCAAAATAGTGGTTATAAACATTCACGCTCGGGAACACCATCGGAATAGCGCTCGATGCCATTAAGTGCTCAACATTAATGCGGGTTGCTTGCCCCTCACGTTTTGCTCTGCGCCACGGCTTTTGTGTAAGTGACTGAAAAAAGGCCACAGAGTCACCCGTGGTATAGCTCGAAGCGGTAATCGATACTGCATCTAGGTAGTTTTTATGTAGATTTCGTTCGATACGCGATAAATCGAGTATTTCGTGTAGTAACTTTCTAAGAGGCTTATTATTTAGCAAGCTCGCAGGTGGGTGATTAATATGTTCAGATTGAAAACTCGTAAGCATGTTGCGAGTAATATGCAAAAACACACTTAAAAAGTCGCTTTTATAAACCTGAGAAGTCGAAAAGTTTTTCCACACCCATTCAAGTTTTTTGCATGCTAAATGCGCACACGATGCATAACATGCTAATGCAGCGGAATTTATGGCGCCAGCTGATGTCCCATTAATAATAGTAAAGGGTAGCGGTGCTGTGCGAGGCATGCTTTGCGTAATCGCTTTAAGCACACCAACTTGATAAGCCGCTCGCGCGCCACCACCTGTTAGTAATAAAGCGATTTTAGAGTGCTGTGTTTTTTTTAACTTACTGCTCATGGTTGCATTTAAATAGTTGTGCGTCTTTACTTTATTTATCAACTGTAAGTCTTTAAGCTAGAAGAAGCAAAGATTAGCTCAAGGCTAAATGGTTTTTTCGTATTTTTATCTGTTTTATTTTTAAGGGAGTGTCTATGTCAGAGCATTCGTCAGAGCCTGAAGTACAAAAGGGTTCATCAAATAACAACCTGATTTTTGCGGTGGTTGTGCTTATTCTTGTTGCTGGTGTGGCAGCGTTTATTTTATTGAAGCCTGAAGATAAACCAGTGCAAGTTGTTGAAGATATTGTTGCAGAAGAAGCGCCAGTTGTTGAGTACCAAGAGCCTGAACCAGAGTCTGAAGTGACAGAGCCTGAGCCAGAACCAGTTGTAGTGGACACTGCTCCAGAGCGCACTCCAGAGCCAGTTCCAGAAGTTGAACCATTACCAACGTTAAATGAAAGCGATGAAGTGGTTGTTGCCCGTATGGATGAGTTACTAAGTGACCAAGTGATGAGCTTAATGGTGACCGACGATCTTATTCGCCGTGGTGTTGTGTATGTTGATAACATCGCCAAAGGTAAAGTGGCATTAAGCCATGCACCTGTTGAGCGCCCTAAAGAGTCATTTAAAGTTATTGAGGGCGACATTTTAACAATCGACCCAAATAGTTATGAGCGCTACACGCCATACGTAAAACTATTTACCAGCCTGAGCGCGGCCCAAGTAATTCGTATGTATGATGAATACAAACCACTTATCAACGAAGCTTATGCAGAAATTGGCTACGAAGGTGATGCATTCACAGGCACGCTAGAAGAGGCTATTGACGTACTACTTGATACGCCAGAGCCAAAAGGTGATATGCCACTTGTTCGCAACTCAGTTACGTATCAATATGCTTACTCTGAGTGGGAAAACCTACCTGATGCGCAAAAACAATTACTGCGTATGGGCCCAGAAAATATGAAAAAAGTGAAAGCAGCACTGCGCAACATCAAAGCTGAACTTGAAAAGTAAGCGATAACCCCCTTAATGACAGTGCGATTGTATACCAAGTATGCAATCGCACTTTCTTTTTCGAATATCCCTTGAATAACAGGCTAAAAGTAGAGATAATCCCTCCCGCGCCAAACAAGGCCCTCAATGGTAGTCTTATTGGTCCTCTCGCAACACTAGCAGGTGAACCTGGTCAGGCCCGGAAGGGAGCAGCCACAGCGTGTGACGTGTGTGCCGAGATGCGGCTGGTAAGACTGCCACCCAAAATCTCCTTTGGGTGACTTTCTTCATTTAAATTCCATTTTAAAGCTTTCTTTAGAACTCTTTTTTATTCTGTATTAATTAAACTTAACTTTAAGTATGTTTTTTTAAGTTATCGAGACATCCACTTTAGAGTTAATTAGACACACACACATTAAAAATGTGAACTTCGTTTTTATGTACATGATTGATTTGAAGGAGACACTGTCAGTCAGGTACAGATTATAAAAACTATTAAGACACCCACTATAGTAGAAGTTTTTAATAGCTAACTCTAAGAGCAACTAGTTTAGTCGCTCAAAATTAATTAACTAAATTAATCTGTACATCAAAATGTTATGTTTACAAAATTTTGTGGGGCATTGTCTGACTAGGGCCTGACTTTGGGCAAGCTTAGCCCAAGGGTAAGGCTACTTTAAACATTTTCGAGTTTCGGTTTAGGCAAATAGTGCACGACTAGTGCTAATAGAGCTTCTTCGTTTTCGTTTCATATGATTTGTATAAGCTGTGATTGCTTGTTCTTTACCTGCAGTATTTTTAAATGAGCGAGTAAAGGAAGTAGTAAGTGTGAGCCAGTTTTC
>NZ_LKDX01000035.1:0-48579 GCF_001401795.1 Pseudoalteromonas sp. P1-26
GCGAGTTGCGAGTTGCGAGTTGCGAGTTGCGAGTTGCGAGTTGCGAGTTGCGAGTTGCGAGTTGCGAGTTGCGAGTTGCGAGTTGCGAGATATTGAAGTGTTTGAAAGAGTAAAGCGAAAGCTTTACTCTTTTTTAGTTTCAATAACTATATAATTCACATTTTGAGTTAATTAAATTTATCAAAAAAACCTAAATTAATCTGAACATACGAGATTTTATACTCGATGTTAAATGCATTCTAGTGATGTTGTTGGCCATATAGGCTGATCGTTATCGCTATACAATACACCAAAATTAATGTTTGTGAGGTTATTAAAATGAAATTGAAGTTCTAGCCATTCTTTTTCAAACGTTACAGATATAAACGAGCCATAATCATCAACAGAAGGTTCAGAGCCTAGTTCAGTCTTAATAATTGATATAACTTCGGCCATTGGCTTACCTATAAGTTGATAACCAAACAAAGCTGCACTTTTATTGTAAACTTCGATCCAGCCAAGACGATTATCATTGTCAATTTCAAAAGTCAGCTCTATTAAAAGCTGGTTAAACTGCAATCGCTTATTTTCTGAATCGGTGAAAAATATTTTATCAGGTACACCTAACGCAGAAACAGCTTGCGTCTCTGTAAGACCAAATTGAATTGTGTCGATTCCATGCCCTAGTATGATTTCCATTAATTGAATCCTTTTAAGCGAAAACAGGGTTTTATATGCAATTAGATATTCGGCTCAACATATCTAAGCCTTGGTTTTGGTTCAAAAGAAACCAAGAAGTTATTATCGTCGTTCGCTAAATAGACTCTTAAAACCAACTCACCGCCCCACGCTTGAAAGGCAATTCTTGTAATTTCTTCTTTATAAATATGAAATACTAACTCCGTTCCGTAAAATAACTTTACACTCACTGAGTTATTCATAAATGGTGAATGAGTAAATATTAATTTTTCGTTGTTCTCATAGGTCTTAATGAATGAGAATAGCCCTTCATCATGATCATATTCGCAAGAATAGCCAAATCCTTTTTCAAAAAACTCTACTTCATCAGGAAACTCGTATGTCAATTTTACACCTTGCTACAACTGTAATTAATGTACAGTAAAGAGTTTTTGATTACGGGTAATTCTCTAGCTTTCATTAGCAAACAACCTAGCGTCTTCAAGTTGCCCTTCTGTACAAACCCACCGCCAATGAATGTCTTCAATCTTATTGCCTAGTATTGATAACTCTTTTTTTAAGCGGCTTCTATCTCTAGTAAGCCAAAACCAACCACTTAAATTATATCTCACAAAAATAGTTACTTTCGTTTCTTTAAAACTCTCATGATTTAACGAGTCGTTATATAAATCAACTATGTCTTTCTGAATATTTTTGTCCATAAGGAAGTCATTTGCTTCATCAATTTTATTCTCAAACAAATCTAAATACTTCCAATATTCGATGTAAGCTTTAACTAAAATAAGCTTAAGATCACTACCTGTCGGGGCATTCCTAGAAGCTTTTCTTGCAAACTCAAGCATTTCTTCGTTATCACCGCCCCACTTTTCAGATAAAGCAATGATCATGTGCATGTGTGCAGCCCAGTTATAAGGATCTCTAGCTATTGCTTCCTCATAATATTTAAATTTAAGTTCATCGCTATCTGAGTACCATGTAGCTACCATAATCAAGTATGCCCATGGTGTAGGATCCTCTGGTGTTTTATCTGCACATTCTAATAATACTTGCCTAGTTTTATCCAATCGTCTGAAAAACTCTTTCCATTGAGCTTCTGATATTTCAGCTCCACGACCATAGCCCCTTGCAGACCAAGACCATTGTAGTAAACGAGCACCATAACAAAGTAGAGCATCCCCGGAGTCTGGATGAGAATTTGTCCACTTTTCTAAAGCTTGAGGAAACATTATTCGAGACATACTTACAGAATAAAAATAACGCTCCTCATGGCTATCTAATGTTTCAAATAACTCTTTAAGGTCACTGTATTGGTCAGGTTTATCTAAAACGTTGTAAGCTTTTATACATCCGTAAGCACATTGTCTACGTTTATTATTCTTATGTTTTCTATGGAAATACATCAACATAGATAAAATAGATAAAGCACACAAAATCAAAAAAATCATTCAAAATCCAAATTTAATAAATAAAGTTTAATGTAGTTTGTAAGTATTCAATGCCTACCAACAAACGCTAAAATCCAATCATGTTCTTCATCAGTTGATGTTTCTTTATTAACGAACTCTGATATTTCAGCTTTCATTGCTTCAAATTCACTAATACCCTCTTTTATGTTTGATAAATGAGTTGTATGAAAGAAACATCCGTAAATCCCACTTGTTAGGGTGTATGGTGCAATATCACCACCTTTTTCTATAGTTAAGCGAGCACCTTTTGAGTGCTCCTCGTCTTTAATTATTTCACCACTTTCAGAACCTATCGTTCCTATAGTTTCTCCGTTATCAATTTCACTCCACATATCATACCTTGTAGTTTAGAAAATCAGCTTCGGGTAATAGCAATATCGCATTTATACCCACCCATTTCGCTTTCTAAATTATCACTATTATAAAAAGTGTATTTACCGGGAACTGTGAAAAGAATCTCATTAAAACCATTAGCTTCCCAGCGAAAACCCATGGTTTCGGGGGTTAAGCTGACTAAACTTGTAGCTTTAAGCTGAGAAGTAGACATTAAACTTTTCATTTCTTTTGGAGCACTATCAACAACCAAAAATAACCATGTGCTATCGGCTTCACGATAAATAGCTAACTCTTTAAATGAGTTCTCTCCAAACATAATAGAGACGCTACCGTTTACGCTAATTTCATTAGGGCTACAGTCAAAATGCTTTGGTGAATAAGCCCAAACAGTGTCAGGCGATTCATTTCCTTGTATAGCTAAACAAGTAAATGAAACTAATAAAAAATAGATATTTACTCAAAATAATCATTAGCAACAGATAATTAGCTTGGCCAGAAATAAAATAGAAAGCTCAAGGTAAAGCTGATGCTCTTCATCAATTACAACTTATTGTTCATAATCACTTAAAGGTACATAGCTTTTTATACCAAAAGAGTCATTAATAACAAACACATAATAATAAGTAATATCTCAATCAAACAAAGAGTTAATTCAAGTCCACCGCTAATCATTAGCTTCTTATACATATTGGAATTGATGGGCAACATACAAAATAACAGCTCCGGTTAGCCAGCACAATAAAGCCAGTCCTAGGTTTTTAAAAGCCTCTTTTTTATGTGAAATCGCAATTGAATTGAAGAAGTTATTAGTTAGAAATAAAAACGGGAAACAACTAACGAGCAATGGATGAGAACAATTTTCTAATGATTTTCTAAATTCAGAGACTGAATTGACAGAAAAAATTACAAACCCAATAAGCAGTGGGATTACTAAAATTGCGAGTACAAATTTTTCCATGTCCTAATATTTTCCTTACGAATAACCCTGAAGCAATTTTATAATTGAAGAAAACTTTACAGCTATAGACTAAAAATAATGTGGCACGAGACATAGCATACCGCATTCGTCCTTCTAATATTAACTTGCTAACTTGCTTTTAAATACCTCTAAAAAATACAGATTGTAAGAAGCTTAGAAGATCAGTTTGATTAGAATAATATTCAACAATCTCACCCCAAACTTCGAAGTTACTTAAATTGAACCCGTCTTCTATATCATTATAATAAAGACATCGCTTACCAATTATTGCGACAACCCAAAAGCCATTGCCCTCTTCACCAAATGGGTACTGAGTCCATTTTTCAAGCTTGTTTAATTTAATTTGGTTCCACAGGTTTCTTTCTACAAAAGACATGTTGAACTCAGCAATTTCTATAATGCCTTCTAAATGAGGTTTTGTGATAGGTTTCCAGTTACTCATAATGCTTCTATTTTTAGCGATTTAATTCATCTATGATAAATCACATAACCTTCTGATATTTAGTATTAACGAACTCAAGAAAGAGACCCTCAATATGTGTTTGCCGAAAATATTTTAACGGCTAACAGATATATCAAAGATAAACAGGTTTTTAAAATAACAAAATAAAAATTAGCTACTTTAAGCAGCAAAAAAAGAATCGTTATGCTTACTTGATCCAAGCATGTTGATATGTGTTAGGTGTCGATTATTACGAAACCTTCAGCCCAATTATCTTTACCAAGTGAGTAACACGATATATAGAAACCACTTTCGTCACAAGCAGTAGGATTAATATTTGGAAAATCTCTAAACCCAGGTTGCTCTTTTAGCCTTCCAACAGCAGCAATTGCCTCTTGCTCAGAAGCATAAATCCCGATTGTCTTTACACATTCATTGTTTTCAGAAATTATGTGCAAATGCTCTAGCAGGTATACTTTATCCATAGAAACCTAACATTTAAATGGTGCGTTCATCGCGCATACTTTGCAGACTTAACGCCAATTATCTGATTTCTACATTTTTAACAAATTCCCTAAATGATTACTACCACATAGTTTTTTAAGACATTAAAGTCAAATTAAAATGAGTAATCTGATCGCAACGTTCATTGCTGAAAAGAGCAGTTTAGCAATTGATTAAACATGATATTTAGCCAATCTTAATAAACACTTTTTGATCGCTAGAGTTCTAGGGAATTCACCTGATTAAGTATTGTGAGCTTGCCACAAAAACAAAAAGAGCATTGTATATAGCACGATATAAATCACGCTTACAATGCTCTTTAGAAACTATTTTAAAATAACGAGGTTATTTTAGTGAGTCGTTAATTTCTTTTAGTGTTGCAACTGGATCTGCCGATTGGGTGATTGGGCGGCCTACAACTAAAAAATCGCTGCCATCTTCAACGGCTTGTTTTGGTGTCATGATGCGCTTTTGGTCGCCTGCATCGCTGCCTGCAGGGCGAATACCTGGAGTAACCAGTTTAAAGTCTGCGCCAAGTTCTGCTTTAAGCTTTTTCGCTTCTTGTGCTGAGCACACTACCCCATCAAGGCCTGATTCTTTGGCAAGGTTTGCTAAGTAAATTACTTGCTCTTCTGGTGTTTTATCTACACCTAAACGAGTAAGCTCTGCGGCATCCATACTGGTTAGTACGGTTACCGCAATCAGTAATGGTGCGTCATCACCAAACTGCTCTAAAGCTTGTTTTGCTTTAGTCATCATTTCAACGCCACCAGAGGCATGTACGTTAACCATCCACACACCCATTTTTGCAGCCGCTGTTACAGCTTTAGCCACTGTATTTGGAATATCGTGAAATTTTAGGTCTAAGAATACATCAAAACCTAAGTCGATTAGTTCCTTAACAAAGCTAGGACCAAAATACGTGAACATTTCTTTGCCTACTTTAAGGCGACACGTATCAGGCGATAATTGCTTTACAAACGCAAGAGCTGTTTGTTGATCATCATAATCAAGGGCAATTAATACTTTTTTTGAATCTTCGACAGACATAACTTTCCTAAAAACTAATGGACTAATATGAATTAAAAACCGTCTATGCCACGGCTTGGAACAATTGTTTCCCAGTGCTTACAAGATGGACATACCCAATAAATGGTATGACTGGTAAAGCCACAGTGTTGGCACTGAAAATCAGGTTTGGTTGCGATATAAGACGTAACTAGCTTATCAATTTGATCGAGTACATCTTTAATATCGTTGTTTTGTTTAGCTAGTAGCTGTAATAAAAAGCTAAAGCCACGAATAGTTGGGTGACGCTTTAAACTATCCGTTAAAAATTTAATTGCTTGCTCTATGTGACCTTGCTCAAGTAACGCTTGGCAGTGTTTTATTTTTATTAATACGCCACCTTTATCGAGCAGTTCATTGAGTAATTCGTAAAACTGATGCGTTAAATTGAGCTTTTGATAACTGAGCGCTAATTCTTCAATAAATACCGGCGCAAAAAACGTGAATTGGCTAATCAGCTCGCGCCAGTAGTAAATTGCTTTCACATAATCTTCTTTGGTGAAAGCACTATGGCCAAGCTCATAGAGTGGGCGAATGGCTTTGTGGTTTAAGCTAATGGCTTTACGCATAATTTGCGTATCGTTATCTTGTAAGGCTGCTTCACAGTAAAAATTGGCAATCGCTTTTACATGCTGAGGTTTAGTGAACAACTCACTGTGGGCCTCGTACATGTTAATGCCCTTTTCCCATTCACGGGTTTGTGAATAAAGATTAATAATAGGCTCTAAGGCTTCTTTATAGCCTGCCTTAACAAGCCATACTAAATGCTCTTCTGCACCATCTAACAAGCCTGCCATAATGTAATCTTCAGCAAGTTCTAAGCGGCTGGTTGCAGCTTGTTGGTCATCAAGACTTGGATGTTTTAATAGCAGCTCATGAATTTTAATGGCGCGGTCAAGTTCGCCACGGCGGCGGAACATTGTTGCAAGCGTTGAATAGTGTTCAACTGAATCAGCGGCAACTTCGAGTAGGTTGATAAGGTGCTCTAAGCCTTGGTCTTCTTCTCTGTCTAAGAGAAATTTAAGGCCTTTAGAATATTCAGAGGTAATTTGGCGATTAAGCTGATGAGCTTGGTTTTTAGCGCTGTTTTTACCCATTATCCAACCGTAACCGGCTGCAACGGGTAAAAGTAAAAACAGAAGCTCAATCATGATTAGGTGTCTTTATTAGCAACAAGCTTTTTATTGTTTTTTTCAGGCGCTAATTTTTTCTTTAAGCGATAATTTTGCCACTTTAACTGAGAAAACAGTGTAAAGCTTATAAAACAACCAATTGCGACACCTAAAATAAAGCAGATACTTATTACAACAGCTAAGGGCAAAGTATTACTGGCGATTAAATAATTGATTTGCACCAATTGTGGATTCTGTGAACCAAGTACAAACGCAATAAATAAACACAGCGCAATTAATACAATTTTTAATACCCTAAACAAGTAACTACTCCTGTATAAAACTAGGCAATACTCGCATTTACGCGGTCACGTAATTCTTTACCTGGTTTAAAATGTGGTACGTGCTTACCGTCTAACTCAACTGTTTCGCCAGTCTTTGGATTACGACCTGTGCGAGGAGAACGATAATGCAATGAGAAACTTCCAAAGCCACGGATCTCGATGCGATCTGAGCTAGATAATGAGCCGGCCATTTGTTCAAGAATTTCTTTAACGGCATTTTCAACATCTTTCACAGGGATGTGTGCGTGTTGCTCGGCAAGTTGTTCTATCAATTCTGACTTAGTCATAGCGTTTCCTTAAAGAGTGGTAAAGGAAGGGCAAAACTGCCCTTCCAATTTTAAAAGACTAGATATTAGTCTTTTTGAGCATTTTTGAATGCTGCAGCCATAGCGTTTTCGAACGCTGGCTCTTCTTTCTTAAGCTTCTCTAGTACTTCTTTCTCTTCTGCTTCGAAAAGAGCTTTAACAGATAAGCTTAAAGTGCGGTTCTTACGATCAACACCAACGTATTTCGCTTCGATTTCGTCGCCTGCAGAAACTACAGTAGTAGCATCTTCAACACGCTCTTGAGCGATATCAGCTACACGGATGTAACCTTCAACGCCTTCGATTAGCTCAACAGTTGCGCCTTTCGCATCAACTTCAGTCACTTTACCTTTAACAATAGCACCTTTTTTGTTTGCGTCCAGGTAGTTATTGAATGGGTCAGCTTCGATTTGTTTAACGCCTAGAGAGATACGCTCACGCTCTGGGTCAACTTGTAATACGATAGCAGTGATTTCGTCGCCTTTCTTGAATTCACGAACAGCTTCTTCGCCTGGCGTGTTCCAAGAAATGTCTGAAAGGTGAACAAGACCGTCAATACCGCCTTCAAGACCGATGAAGATACCGAAGTCAGTGATTGATTTGATCTTACCAGTAACTTGGTCGCCTTTGTTTTGTAGACGAGCAAATTCTTGCCATGGGTTAGCAATACATTGCTTAAGACCAAGAGAAATACGACGACGCTCTTCGTCGATTTCAAGAACCATAACTTCAACAGTGTCACCTAGTGAAACAACTTTTGAAGGGTGGATGTTCTTGTTAGTCCAATCCATTTCAGAAACGTGTACTAGACCTTCTACGCCTTCTTCGATTTCAACGAAACAACCGTAGTCAGTAAGGTTAGTTACACGACCAGAAAGCTTAGAACCTTCTGGGTAACGACCAGCGATAGCTGCCCATGGATCTTCGCCAAGCTGTTTAAGGCCTAGAGATACACGAGTCTTTTCTTTGTCGAATTTAAGAACTTTAACTGCGATTTCGTCGCCAACATTAACGATTTCTGAAGGGTGCTTAACACGCTTCCACGCCATGTCTGTGATGTGTAGTAGACCGTCAACACCACCAAGGTCAACGAACGCACCGTAGTCTGTAAGGTTCTTAACGATACCTTTAACTTCTTGACCTTCAACAAGGTTAGCAAGAAGTTCTTCACGCTCTTGTGAGTTCTCTGATTCGATAACTGCACGGCGAGAAACAACAACGTTGTTACGTTTTTGGTCAAGCTTGATTACTTTGAACTCAAGCTCTTTACCTTCAAGGTGAGTTGTGTCACGTACTGGACGAACATCAACAAGTGAACCAGGTAGGAAGGCACGGATTGAATCAACTTCAACAGTGAAACCGCCTTTAACTTTACCGTTGATAACACCAGTAACAGTCTCTTGCTCTTCACATGCTTTTTCTAAGCGGATCCACGCTTCGTGACGCTTCGCTTTCTCACGAGAAAGGATAGTTTCACCGAAACCGTCTTCGATTGCGTCTAAAGCAACATCTACTTCGTCGCCAACAGCAACTTCTAGTTCACCAGCAGCATTTTTGAATTGCTCAGCAGGGATTGCACTTTCAGATTTAAGACCAGCATCAACAAGTACGATGTTGTTCTCGATTGAGATAACAGTACCTTTAACGATAGAGCCTTGCTCTGCTTCAAAACCCTTAAGGCTTTCTTCAAATAACTGCGCAAAATTTTCTGACATTATACGTCTCTAAATAATTAAATAACCAATTAGCAACCATGCTGCATGGGGTTGTTAAAATAGCACTAGCTTCCTGCCGGCACCTTAATAAATTACTTTTAAGCTTTTGGAAGCTTTCCTGCAAGTACTGCTTCGTCGAGTAAAGTTACAACTTTATCAAACACTTGCATTGCATTAAGCTCGCTAGTATCGAGCTCAATGGCGTCTTCTGCAGGAACAAGCGGCGCAACTTCACGCGTCATATCACGGTGATCGCGAGCTTTTATGTCCTCAAGTAGACCACCTAGTGTAACATCAAGACCGCGTTCGTTCAACTCAGCAAAGCGACGACGAGCGCGCTCTTCAGCTGATGCGGTTAAATAAATCTTCAATGGTGCATCAGGGAACACAACTGTGCCCATGTCACGACCATCGGCAATTAAGCCGCTCTCAGTACGAAACGCACGTTGACGACGTAATAATGCTTCTCTCACCCGTGGTAATGCAGCAATCTTTGATGCCGCAGCACCCACTTCTTCGTTACGAATTGTGGTTGTGACGTCTTCGCCTTCCAATACAATTTTAGAAGTATGCGTTTGGCTATCGACCAAAAACTGCACATCTAAGTTTGCAGCTAGCGGTACTAGCGCATCTTCATTATCTAGTTCAATTTGATGATGAAGCGCTGCAAGTGACAGCACACGGTAAATCGCTCCACTGTCTAATACATCCCAACCTAATTTCTCGGCTAACAAGCGACAAACAGTTCCTTTACCTGAACCACTTGGGCCATCGATGGTGATTACGGGCATTGATAACGCCTGCATTTATAACCTCCTGCAATGCACACCAAAATAAAACCGCGATATTATACGCCAGTTCTAGAAATAGATCCGCATTTAGAATGTAACTTTTTATATTTTCTTCTGTTTTATTGACTTGAGACAGACTCTAGTACTTTGAAAAACGTTGGAAAAGTTTTGTATGTACACTTAGGATCGTTAATGGTTATCGGCTTTCCGCCAACGGCAACCATTGCAAAACACATGGCAATACGGTGATCGTTATAGGTATCAATCGCTACATCGTTAAATGTTTCTGGTGGTGTAATTTCGATGAAATCTTCACCTTCAACCACTTCTGCACCAACTTTACGAAGCTCAGTCGCCATGGCATATAGGCGATCTGTTTCTTTTACACGCCAGTTATAGATATTACGAATAGCTGTTTTACCTTTAGCAAAAAGCGCAACAGTGGCTAGTGTCATTGCCGCATCTGGAATTGCATTGGCATCAATATCGACAGCGTTTAGCTCGCCTTTACGAACCACCAGCTTTTCATCATACCAATCGATTTTGGCGCCTACTTGCTCCATAACTTTGGCAAAACCAATATCACCTTGAACAGATGCCGCACCTACCCCGTTAATTTCAATTTCGCCACCTGCTATTGCAGCCGCCGCAACAAAATAAGAGGCGCTTGATGCATCACCTTCAACCATAATGCGCTCAAGTGCTTGATACTGCTGACAGCCTTTAACGTAAAATGTTTCGTAATTGTCATGGCTTACTGTAACGCCAAAACGCTTCATTACATCTAGGGTAATGTCAATGTAAGGCTTTGATACCAGTGTACCTTTAATGGTAATTTCTGTATCGCCATTAAATAATGGTGCTGCCATTAGTAACGCTGTTAAGAACTGGCTAGAAATGCTGCCATCAATTGCAACTTTGCCACCGTTGATTTTGCCGCCTTTAATGGCCAGTGGTGGATAATCTTTATGCTTAAGGTATTCAACATCACCACCCAGTGCTTGCAGTGCATCTACCAAATGGCCAATTGGGCGCTCTTCCATGCGAGGCTCGCCCACCAGCTGGTACTCGCCTTCTACAGCTGCTAAAACGGCTGTAAGTGGACGATAAGCAGTACCGGCATTACCTAAAAATAAAGGCTCGCTCGGAGTTTTAAATTTACCTGCAACACCCTCTACGGTGGCCACTGTTTTATCTTCATTAAGCGAAACATTTACGCCTAAAAGATTTAATGCACCTAGCATGTGACGAATATCATCACTATCTAATAGGTTTTCAACAACCGTTGTGCCCTCTGCAAGAGCAGCAAGCAGTAAGATACGGTTTGATAAGCTTTTTGAGCCTGGTAGTGTCACACTACCATTTACCTTTGTAATCGGTTCAAGACGAAGCTGTTCCATAATTAGCTGTTCTCCTTGGCGAATTTTTCCATAAAATTAACCAAGGCTTGAACACCTTCAAGTGGCATCGCATTATAAATGCTTGCGCGCATACCACCGACAATACGGTGACCTTCAAGGGCTAATAAGCCTGCTTCTTTTGACTCACTAATGAATTTATCATTCAGTGATTCGTCGTTTAACCAAAACGGTACGTTCATACGCGAACGGCAATGCTTAGCAACTTTGTTGCTATAAAAATCTGAGCTATCAATGTAGCTGTAAAGAAGTTCTGCTTTTGCGATGTTTTGTTCTTCCATCGCTTTAACGCCGCCGTTTGCTTCAAGCCACTCAAATACTTCAGCAGCTAAATACCACGCAAATGTAGGTGGTGTGTTATACATGCTGCCTTGTTTTGCTTCTAAGGCGTAATCAAGAATACCTGGCTTTGCAAGCCCTTCACGCTCTAATAGCGTTTTACGTACAATAACAATCGATAAACCAGATGGGCCAATATTCTTTTGTGCGCCAGCGTAAATAAGATCAAACTGATTTACGTCAAACTCACGCGATAAAATAGTCGATGACATATCAGCCACAATCGGTGCTGATGGGTGTGATGGTACGTCAAAAATTTCTATGCCATCTACGGTTTCATTCGGACAATAGTGAATGTATGACGCATCAGCTGGTAATTCCCAGCTGCTTGCTGGTTTTATAGAGAACTGGCCATTTTGCTGCTCATCATCACGTACATTGATGCTTTCAACTGCAGTGAATTTTGCCGCTTCTGAAGTAGCCCCTTTAGACCACACACCGTTTTCACAGTACACGGCTGGCTTATCATCAAGGTGAAGATTCAATGGTACAGCACTGAATTGACCACGGCCACCGCCGTGCATAAATAACACTTCAAACTCATCGCTAATATTCATTAAACGACGCAGGCTTGCTTCACATTTAGTGGTAAGCGCTAAAAAGTCGCTGCTGCGATGGCTAATTTCCATCACAGAGACACCTAAACCTTGCCAATCTATAAATTCTTTTTGTGCTTTTTGCATAACTGCCGGCGGTAGCATTGCCGGTCCTGCACAAAAATTATACTTAGTCATTACTTTGCCTCATTCCAGTAATTATAGTGCGGATAAAAAAAGCGGCCGAAGCCGCTTTTTAAATCAATGTTATTCTGAAGGTGGGTTATCACCCGTTTCTTCAGTATTGGTATCGACTACTTCAACGGCCTCGCCTTCGATGGCTTCAAGCTCATCAACTTCGATTTCTTCGATACGTTGTAAACCAACTACTTGCTCTTCGTCAATAGTTCGTATCAAAATAACGCCTTGAGTATTACGACCAACCGTAGAAACCTCGTTTACACGGGTACGTACTAAGGTACCGCGATTAGAGATAATCATGATTTCGTCGTTATCGTCAACTTGTACTGCACCAACCACAGCGCCATTACGCTCGCTTACTTTGATTGATACAACACCTTGTGTTGCACGGCTCTTCGATGGGTAATCTTCAAGTGCTGTACGCTTACCGTAACCGTTTTCTGTCACAGTTAGGATTGCACCATCTGACTTAGGTACGATTAACGACACAACGCGTTGGTCGTCAGCCATCTTAATACCACGAACACCTGTTGCTGTACGACCCATTGGACGTACACCTTTGAAGCGGATTTCTGGGTTACCGTTTTCGTCTAGAACTGGGTTACCGTTTTCATCAACAACTTCTGACTCTTCTGCTTCTTTAAAGCGAACAACTTTACCAGCATCAGTGAATAGCATGATTTCATTCGTGCCATCAGTGATATCAACACCAATTAGGCTATCGCCTTCATTTAGGTTAACAGCGATGATACCGCTCGCACGTTGACGGCTGTATGCTGTAAGTGGTGTTTTCTTAACTGTACCAAACGCAGTTGCCATGAAGATGAATTTATCTTCTTCGTACTCACGTACTGGTAAGATAGCTGTAATACGCTCATCAGCTTCAAGTGGTAATAAGTTAACAATTGGCTTACCACGCGCTGCACGGCTTGCTAATGGTAACTGATATACTTTCAACCAGTATAAGCGACCTGCTGTTGAGAAACATAAGATTGTATCGTGCGTGTTAGCAACTAATAGACGTTCTATGAAGTCTTCATCTTTCATCTTCGTTGCTGATTTACCTTTACCACCACGACGCTGTGCTTCGTAGTCAGATAATGGTTGATACTTAACGTAACCTTCGTGAGAAAGCGTTACGACAACGTCTTCTTCATTGATTAGGTCTTCAAGGCTAATATCGTGAGCAGCTGCACTGATTTCAGTACGACGTTCGTCACCATATTGTTCTTTAATTTCTACTAGCTCGTCGCGGATAACTTCCATTAGACGCTCTGGGCTTGAAAGAATGTGTAAAAGCTCAGCAATTAGATCAAGTAAGTTTTGGTACTCGTCTAAGATCTTCTCATGCTCAAGACCTGTTAGTTTGTGTAAACGTAGGTCTAGAATTGCCTGTGCTTGTTGCTCAGATAAATAGTACTGACCGTCACGAATACCTAGTTCAGCCGCTAACCAATCAGGACGTGCTACGTTATCTTCACCCGCTTTTTCAAGCATCGCTTTAACAGTGCCTAGTTCCCAAGGACGTGCTGTTAGTGCAGCTTTTGCTTCTGCTGGTGTTGGTGACTTACGAATAAGTTCGATAATTGGGTCGATATTCGCAAGGGCAATCGCTAGGCCTTCAAGCGTGTGTGCACGGTCACGGGCTTTACGTAAATCGAATACAGTTCGACGTGTAACAACTTCACGACGGTGCACGATAAACGCTTCAAGCATTTCTTTTAGGTTGAAACACTTAGGTTGGTTGTTATCAAGTGCAACCATGTTCATACCAAACACAGTTTGTAACTGAGTTTGTGCATATAGGTTGTTTAAGATTACTTCACCAACATCACCACGTTTGATTTCGATAACGATACGCATACCGTCTTTATCTGATTCGTCACGTAGTGCGCTAATACCTTCAATCTTCTTATCTTTAACAAGCTCTGCGATCTTCTCAATAAGGCGTGCTTTGTTAACTTGATAAGGGATTTCGTGAACGATGATTGTTTCACGACCGGTTTTTTCGTCAACTTCGATTTCAGCGCGAGCACGGATATATACTTTACCACGACCGGTTAAGTACGCTTGCTCAATGCCTTTTTTACCATTGATAATCGCCGCAGTCGGGAAATCTGGACCCGGGATATATTCAATAAGCTCAGCAATTGACATATCAGGGTTTTGAATAAGCGCTAAACAACCATTGATAACTTCTGTTAAGTTATGAGGTGGAATGTTAGTCGCCATACCAACCGCGATACCCGAAGAACCATTTACTAATAAGTTAGGTACTTTAGTAGGTAATACGTCAGGAATTTGCTCAGTACCGTCGTAGTTCGGTACGTAATCAACCGTTTCTTTTTCTAAATCAGCTAATAATTCATGTGACATTTTCGCCATACGGACTTCCGTATAACGCATTGCTGCCGCAGAGTCACCGTCAACAGAACCAAAGTTACCTTGGCCGTCAACAAGCATGTAGCGTAATGAGAAAGGCTGCGCCATACGAACGATGGTGTCATATACCGCGCTGTCGCCATGTGGGTGGTACTTACCGATTACATCACCAACAACACGTGCTGATTTCTTGTAAGGTTTATTCCAATCATTATTGAGTTCGTTCATTGCAAACAGAACGCGGCGGTGAACTGGCTTTAAGCCGTCACGTACGTCTGGCAATGCACGTCCTACGATTACACTCATCGCGTAATCAAGGTAGGAGTTTTTTAATTCATCTTCAATATTGACTGGCAGAATTTCATTGGCGAGATCAGTCATTTGATTTCACATTCCTTCAGTATTGACTCATTAAGAGGCAAACCGCCGTCTTAAGAGCTTTAGTTATTATTTCCAGACCATGCTATCACAATTTATTTAGATTTACAGGCGCTAAATCTTTGCGATTTATTAATTTCCCCCTATATAATGGCCTCAGATTAACGAGGAAGTTTTTTATGACCGAGCATCAAAATGTAGATAATGCAGAAATTGCAAAGTTTGAAGCCATCGCAGAACGTTGGTGGGACCGCGACGGAGAGTTCAAACCCCTTCATGAAATAAATCCTCTACGTTTGGATTTTGTCGCTGATAAAGTAGGCGGCTTATTTGATAAGGAAACCTTAGATGTTGGCTGTGGTGGCGGCATCTTAAGTGAAAGTATGGCGCGTATGGGCGCTAAAGTAACCGGCATCGATATGGGCCAAGAGCCACTTACCGTTGCTAAGTTACATAGTTTAGAAACAGGCGTACCTGTTGATTATATAAAGGTACCTGCAGAGCAATTTGCTGCTGAGCACCCTGCTCGCTTTGATGTTGTGACCTGTATGGAAATGCTTGAGCATGTTCCAGATCCTGCTTCTATTATTCGTGCTGTAGCAAAGCTTGCTAAACCGGGCGCCGATGTATTCTTTTCAACATTAAATAAAACACCAAAAGCTTATTTGTTTGCTATTGTCGGTGCTGAAAAGCTTTTAAAGATGGTCCCTGAAGGTACTCATGACCATAAAAAGTTCATCAAACCTGCACAGCTTATTGCATGGGCAGAAGAAGCGGGATTAAAAGTACGCGCCAGTACCGGCCTTAACTATAACCCGTTTTCTAAGCAGTACAGCTTAAATGATGATGTAAGTGTTAATTACATCCTGCACTTTGAGAAACTAGCCTGATGAGTGGTGTACAAACACCCTCTATCGATTTTGATGCTTTTATCTTTGATTTAGATGGCACACTACTCGATACCGCAGATGACTTAGGTGGCGCATTGAACCGCGTGTTAGCAGATGCCAATGTGGCGCCTGTTGCTGAGCATGTTTATCGCCCTGCTGCGTCTAACGGTGCAAATGCATTATTAGAAGTAGGGTTTGGGGATAAATGGCCCGAACTTGAACAACTCGCCTTGCGCCAGCAGCTTCTTGACTACTACGCCGAAGATATTGCTGTGCACAGTAAATGTTTCAATGGCATCGAACAGCTTTTAATTGCACTTGAGCAAAACAATATTAAGTGGGGCATTATGACTAATAAGCCCGGCTTTTTAACTGAGCCCTTAGTGCAAGCTATTCCCTCTTTGCGTGATGCAAAGGCAGTTGTGAGTGGCGATACATTAGCTGTGTCAAAACCATCACCGGATCCACTATTACACACTGCTGAGATCTTAGATGTTGATCCGAGCCGTTGTTTGTATATCGGTGATGCTGAACGTGATATTCAAGCTGCAAAAGCGGCCAATATGTACAGCGCAACAGCGTTATGGGGTTATATACCCAGTGTAGACGCTGCACTTGGCTGGCAAGCGGATTTCAATTGGCAAACGCCAATAGATGGTTTTAACCATATATAGTGTTATTTGATAACTGAAACACCATATATTGTGATTTGATTTACTTTTGAGCATTCATTGATGATAAAAAAATCAGTCAAAATTTATTTTTAAAAACGGTAAATTTTCTGGATCTTTTGTTGATTTCTACAAATTTCGTCGTCTATGAATGTTCAAAGGTTAATGGTCACTAACACAATGCGTTTATCCAATAGTTATCCACAAAGTGGGGCAATTCTATCCCTTGCAAAACAGCGCAGACCACACTATCTTGTGATCTGCAATTTAAACAACACCAGATATTGTGGCTAAATGTTATTCAATTAGATCACCCTGGCGTTTAATAATAATAATTACATAAAGAATACCTTTGTCTTTACAACTATAATTTCCCAAGGAATACAGGCAAAACTATGAACCAACAGCTATCTGTAAGCAAACGTGACGGCCGTAAAGAGTCACTTGATCTAGATAAGATCCATCGCGTGATCGCTTGGGCCGCAGAAGGTCTAGAGAATGTGTCTGTCTCACAAGTTGAATTAAAATCACATATTCAATTTTATGACGGCATTCGTACCGATGACATTCATGAAACAATCATCAAAGCTGCAGCTGATCAGATCTCTAAAGATACGCCTGATTACCAATACCTAGCTGCTCGCTTAGCTGTATTCCATTTACGTAAAAAAGCGTACGGTCAATTTGAGCCACCACGCTTATACGATCACATCACGAAATTAGTTGAAGACAAGCGTTATGATCAACACCTACTTGTTGATTATACCGAGCAAGAAATTGACGAGTTAGATGCTTACATCGATCACAACCGTGACTTAAACTTCAGCTACGCTGCTGTAAAGCAACTTGAAGGTAAGTATTTAGTTCAAAACCGTGTTACTGGTGAAATCTACGAAAGTGCACAGTTTTTATATATCTTAGTGGCTGCAAGCTTATTCTCTGATTATCCAAAAGAGACACGCCTTGATTACATCAAGCGTTTTTATGATGCAGTATCTACATTCAAAATTTCATTACCTACCCCTATCATGGCAGGTGTACGTACCCCTACACGTCAGTTCAGCTCATGTGTACTTATTGAATGTGGTGATAGCCTAGATTCTATCAATGCAACATCGTCTGCGATTGTTAAATACGTTTCGCAACGTGCGGGTATTGGTATTAATGCCGGTCGCATCCGTGCCCTTGGTAGCCCTATTCGTAACGGCGAAGCGTACCACACAGGTTGTATTCCGTTTTATAAGCACTTCCAAACAGCAGTTAAGAGCTGTTCACAAGGTGGTGTTCGTGGCGGCGCAGCAACGTTGTTCTACCCACTTTGGCACTTAGAAGTTGAAAACCTACTTGTTCTTAAGAACAACCGTGGTGTTGATGATAACCGTGTACGTCACCTTGACTACGGTGTGCAGTTCAATAAATTAATGTATAGCCGTTTAATCAAAGACGATTACATCACATTATTTAGCCCTTCAGATGTACCGGGTCTATACGATGCATTCTTTGAAGATCAAGCAAAGTTTGATGAGCTATACATCAAATACGAGCAAGACGAGTCAATTCGTAAAAAACGTATTAAGGCGATTGAGTTATTCTCAATGTTTGCACAAGAGCGTGCGAGCACAGGTCGTATCTACTTACAAAACGTTGACCACTGTAATACGCACAGCCCGTTCATCTCGACTGTGGCACCAATTCGTCAATCTAACTTATGTTTAGAAATTGCATTACCAACTAAGCCACTTAGCAATGTAATGGATGAAGAAGGTGAAATTGCACTTTGTACGCTGTCGGCGTTTAACTTAGGTGCAATTGAATCACTTGACGAATTAGAGGAACTTGCTGAACTTGCAGTACGTGCTCTTGATAACTTACTTGATTTCCAAGACTACCCTGTTCCTGCGGCGAAAAACGCAACTATGGGTCGTCGTACGCTAGGTATTGGTGTTATTAACTACGCGTACTACTTAGCGAAAAATGGTAAGCGTTACTCAGATGGCAGCGCAAATGCCCTAACTCACAAAACATTTGAAGCAATTCAATATTACCTAATGAAAGCATCAAATGAGTTAGCTAAAGAACGTGGTGCGTGTCCTAAATTTAACGAGACAACGTATTCTCAAGGCATTATGCCAACAGATACTTACAAGCGTGACCTAGATCAGTTCTGTGAAGAGCCGCTTCACTTAGATTGGGACTCATTACGCGAAAGCATTAAAGAGCACGGTATGCGTAACTCTACGCTATCTGCCCTAATGCCTTCAGAGACATCATCGCAAATCTCTAACGCAACAAATGGTATTGAACCACCACGTGGTCATATCAGCGTTAAAGCAAGTAAAGATGGTATCTTAAAGCAAGTAGTGCCAGATTATGAAAATCTGAAAGATAACTACGAGCTACTGTGGGATATTCCTTCAAACGATGGTTACCTACAACTTGTTGGTATTATGCAAAAATTCGTTGACCAAACGATCTCTGCAAACACTAACTATGATCCATCTAAGTACGAAGGCGGTAAAGTACCTATGAAGGTGCTATTAAAAGACCTACTGACTGCGTATAAACTTGGTGTTAAAACCCTGTACTATCACAACACACGTGATGGTGCATCAGACTCTCAAGATGAGTTAACACCAGAGGTAGAAGATGACGGTTGTGCAGGCGGCGCTTGTAAAATCTAATTAAATTAATAACATAACAAAAGCGGGCTCATTAGCCCGCTTTGTCCTGACTGTTTTTTGAGAAATCACTATGTCATATACAACTTTTAGCCGAAATCATAATAACCAATTACAAGAACCGATGTTTTTCGGCCAAACGGTAAACGTGTCACGTTACGACCAACAAAAGTACCCTATCTTCGAAAAGCTAATTGAAAAGCAACTTTCGTTCTTTTGGCGTCCTGAAGAAGTTGATGTAAGTAAAGACCGTCTTGACTTCCAAGCGTTACCAGAGCACGAAAAGCACATCTTTTTAAGCAACTTAAAATATCAAACGCTACTTGATAGTGTGCAAGGTCGTTCGCCTAACGTTGCGTTACTACCTATTGTGTCTATTCCTGAGCTAGAAACTTGGATTGAAACATGGGCGTTCAGTGAAACTATTCACAGCCGTTCATACACGCACATTATTCGTAACGTTACGCAATCTCCTGAACTTATTTTTGACGATATCGTAAGCAACGAGAAAATCAGTGAGCGTGCTGATGCGGTAACTAAGTACTACGATGATTTAATCAGCATGATTTCTGTTTACAACCTATACGGTGAAGGTAAACATGTGATCAACGGTGAAGAAGTTAAAGTCAGCTTATTTGACCTTAAAAAGCAACTTTACCTTGCAATGATGTCGGTTAACATCTTAGAAGCGATTCGTTTCTATGTAAGCTTTGCTTGTTCATTTGCTTTCGCTGAGCGTGAATTAATGGAAGGTAATGCAAAAATCATCAAGCTAATCGCCCGTGATGAAGCGTTACACTTATCTGGTACACAGCACATCTTGAACATTATGCAAGAAGGTAAAGACGACCCAGAAATGGCAATCGTTGCAGCACAATGTCGTGAAGAAGCAATTCAGATGTTTGTTGAAGCAGCAGAACAAGAAAAAGATTGGGCAGAATACCTGTTCAAAGATGGTTCTATGATTGGCCTTAACAAAGATATCTTATGCCAATACGTTGAATACATCACTAATGCGCGTATGACTGCGGTAGGCCTACCTGCACAGTTCGAAAGTAAGAGTAACCCTATTCCGTGGATCAACTCTTGGTTAGTATCAGACAACGTTCAAGTTGCTCCACAAGAAGCTGAAATCAGCTCTTACCTTGTTGGTCAAATTGACTCTCAAGTTGATGCATCTGACTTTGGTGACTTCGACCTGTAATGAGCTCAAACAACACTGCAGAGGTTATCCTTGCAGGAACAGACAGCCAGAATCTTGAATTTGATTCTGGCTGTTCATCTCTCCTTGAATGCCTAGAACAAAACAAAATAGATGTACCCTACCAATGCCGTGAAGGTTATTGTGGCGCTTGCCGTGCAAAATTAGTCGAAGGTGATGTGAGCTACAATCAAGAGCCGCTTGCGTTCGTTCGAACAGGCGAAGTGTTGCTGTGTTGTAGTAAACCCAATGGAAAGATAAAAATTGAGCTTTAATGCCAAATAAGCTCACTGGTTTGGTAGAAATTTTCTTTATCTGACACACTCACCATTTGCTGATCAATCGTAACATCCCACTGTAAGTTTTTAGTTAGATGACTCGCTAATTGCTCAATGAAATTGTCATCAAACGCAATTAAATGACCATTATTGATAAGTTCTAACTGGTGTTCATTTTCTTTAAGCCAATTGTTATTTAAGGTTGTCACGACCCATAGCTCATCAACCCGCTTTGCAATTTTGTTGAGCTGTAAAATATCCGGTTGGTCAACAGCAAGCCATGTTTGATAATGGTCATCAAGCGCTTTTATTGATACATCTGGTTCAGCATGACTGAACCTTGCATTCAATATGGCTGTTTCGTTGTGTGAAAATAAGCAATAACTTAAAAGCTTGAGTACAAAGTGTTGATAGCTTTCACGACGGTCACAAGCAGTGGTAAACACCTCTTTGTGATTACGATGCTCTCTTAAATCAGCAATGGTAAAATTTGCTTTGTATACCCTATTTTTATCAGACATAAGATTTGGCCATCTCAGTGTAACAGTCTAAGTATAGTGTATGGTGTTAAAATCGCGACTTAGGTAAAGTTATAGTATAACGTTATTGCAGTTAAAAAATTGCAGTGTTATATTATATCACCACACTCAACAACAAACTTAGAAGTAGTAATGATGAAACAAGTTTCAATTCTTTCTAGTGCTGTTGCCGCTGCGCTGTTTTCTCAATCAACAATGGCTGCTGTGATCACAGGTCAAGTATTAGATAAAAACCAACAACCTATCAGCAATGCTGAAATACATGTACACGGCAAATCACAAAGCGTTGTCACTGACAAACAAGGTCAGTTTAAAATTGATGTAGACAATAAAGGTCAGCTTCACATCAGTAAAAACAATTTCATCGATAAGCGTGTTGCTATTAATGGCGAAGACCAAAATGTTGTGGTTACGCTTACACCAACATCGGTTGAAACAGTTGTTGTTTATGCATCAGCACTTCATAAAAATAGTCTTGAAATGATTTCGCCTGTGAATGTTTTAGCCGGTGATGAGTTAAAAGACAAAGCAAAACCGACATTAGGGGAAACACTAAAAGGTTTACCGGGCGTTAATGCTAGCTACTTTGGCCCAGTTTCATCAAGCCCTATTATTCGTGGTTTAGATGGTCCGCGTGTGAAGATCACCCAAAATGGCCTTGATAGCAGTGATGCATCTCGTATCGGCCCTGACCACGCAACATCAAATGACAGCCTAGCAGCAGAGCAAATCGAAGTACTTCGCGGCCCTGCTACCCTACTTTATGGCTCTGGTGCTATCGGTGGTGTGGTGAACGTTGTTGATAACCGTATTCCTACCGATAACATTGACTCTTTAACCGGTGCTGCACAATACACACACGATACAGTATCAAATACAAACACTTATGCTGCAAAACTTGAAACCGGTAATGATGGTTTCAACTTTCATTTCGATGGTACAAAGCGCAAAGGTCACGATTATGACACACCAAACTTTGAGCTTCCTGAGGAACATGAGGAGCATGAAGGTGAAGAGCATGAAGAACACGAAACAGCTAACAGCGTAGAAAACACCTTTATCGATAGCCAAACAGTTAACTTTGGTACTAGTTACGTCGGCGATCACCTAACGCTAGGTGTGTCATTCGGTCGCATCGAAACAGATTATGGCATTCCTGCTCATGAGCATCATCATCATGAAGAAGAGGAAGATCATGATGAGCATGAAGGTGAAGAAGAGCACGAGGAATCAGTATTTGCACAGCTAGAGCAAGACCGCTGGCAAGGTTACATGAGCTATGCACTTCATGATAACTGGATTGAAAATATCTCACTACGCGTTGGCTACACAGACTACAAACACGCTGAAATTGAAGATGGTGCAGTGGGCACGGTGTTTACAAACAAAACAACCGAAGCACGTGCAACTGTTGAGCACAAGTTAGGCCTTTGGCACGGTATGGCTGGTTATCACTACACTGAGTCTGACTATGATGCAGATGGTGAAGAAGCCTTTACGCCAGCAAGTGTTACTAAAACAAACGCGTTATTCGTTCTTGAAGAACGCCAGTTTGGTGATGTGACCGTTGAGCTAGGTGCACGCCTTGAAGATTACCAAATCGACTCTGCTGTAAGCATGGCTGAGCATCATCACGATCATGAAGAGGAAGAAGAGCACCATGACGAAGAAGAAGCTGAAATCATTAACTACAGTGAAGATTTCACAAACTTAAGCTTATCTGCAGGTGCAATTTGGCAATATCAAGAAGGCCAAAGTGTTGCTTTAAGTGTATCTCGTTCAGAACGTGCGCCACTAAGTGCTGAATTACTATCAAACGGCATTCATATCGCAACAGGCACTTACGAGCTAGGTCTTGGTTATCATATTGAAGATGGCGAAATTCATTTTGAGCCAGAAGATATCGAGCAAGAAACTGCAACGAACTTTGATTTAAGTTTCCGCCGCTTTATTGGTGACTTTGGTTACACAGTTAACTTCTTCTATAACGACATTGAAAACTATTACTACCAGCTAAACACCGGTTTAGTTTTTGATGAAGAGCATGGCTTAGAATCAGCAGCTGATGCAGATGAAGATGCAATGGCGGTTTACCAATTTACAAGTAAAGATGCGAAATTATACGGTATTGAGTTTGACGTACATTATCAAGTGACGCCAAGTGCGCTAGTTAAAGTGTTTGGTGATTCAACAACGGCTAAGCTAAAAGATGATGAAGGTTACTTACCTCGTATCCCTGCTAATAAACTGGGTTCTGAATTACAGTACACAGTGTCTGATTGGAAGTTTAGCCTAACCGGTACTCATTATTTTGAGCAGTCTGACATTACTGCTTACGAGACAAAAACTGACGGTTATACCCTGTTTGATGCATCAGCTAACTACCAACTTGACTTAGGTCCTGTTGATACACAGCTTTACATCAATGTTGACAACTTAACCGATGAACTTGGTTTCGTACACAGCTCATTCATTAAAGAAAAAGCACCACTACCTGGTCGTAACTTCAGCTTGGGTATTCGCGGTTATTTCTAATCGCTTCTAATAGTTATAAAAAAACCCTTTCACTTTTAAAGTGAAAGGGTTTTTTATTAGCATAGAAACTAAGTAAAATTAGCTATTAGCCCTTTTGTTCAATCTTTGCCCATGAATCACGAAGACCCACAGTTTGATTGAATACTAAGGTTTCTGCTTTGCTATCACGACAGAAGTAACCTGTACGCTCAAACTGGAAGCCCTGCTCTGCTTGTGCATTTGCAAGTGATGGCTCAACTTTCGCATTTTCAAGAACCACAAGTGATTCAGGGTTTAGTGTTGCGTTAAAGTCTTCTGCTGCCGCTGGGTTTGGTACGTTAAATAAACGGTCGTATAAACGAACTTCAGCTGTGATAGATTCACTCGCTGATACCCAATGGATAACACCTTTAACTTTACGGCCATCACTTGGGTTTTTACCCAGAGTTTCAGGATCATAAGAGCAGAAGATAGTCGTAATTTCGCCGTTTTCGTCTTTTTCAACGCGCTCAGCTTTAATTACATAAGCACCACGTAAACGTACTTCTTTATCAAGAACTAAACGCTTAAACTTATTGTTTGCTTCTTCACGGAAGTCTTCACGCTCGATATAAAGTTCACGAGTGAAAGGTACGTCACGGCGACCCATCTCTTCTTTATTCGGGTGATTAGCTACAGATAACGTTTCTACTTTATCTGCGTCATAGTTTTCGATAACAATCTTCACAGGATCAAGAACAGCCATTGCACGAGGTGCATGCTCATTTAGGTCTTCACGGATACAGGCTTCTAGCATACCCATTTCAACCATGTTCTCTTGTTTAGTGATACCGATACGAGAACAGAACTCACGTACTGATGCAGGTGTATAACCACGACGACGTAAACCAGCAATCGTTGGCATACGTGGGTCGTCCCAGCCTTCAACATGACCATTTACCACTAAGTCGTTTAATTTACGCTTAGACATAATGGTGTACTCAAGATTTAATCGTGAGAACTCGATTTGTTGCGGATGACACTCAAGGCTGATGTTATCTAATACCCAATCGTATAAGCGACGGTTATCTTGGAACTCAAGCGTACATAATGAATGTGTAATACCTTCTAGCGCATCTGAAATACAGTGCGTGAAGTCGTACATTGGGTAAATGCACCACTTGTCACCTGTTTGGTGGTGATGAGCAAAACGTACACGGTAAATAATCGGATCACGCAGTACCATGAATGAGCTTGCCATATCAATTTTAGCACGCAGTACACACTCACCTTCTTTGAATTCGCCATTACGCATTTTTTCGAATAACGCTAGGTTTTCTTCAACTGGCGTATCACGGTATGGGCTGTTTTTACCTGGCTCTTTTAAAGTACCACGGTATTCACGGGCTTGATCTGGCGATAAGAAACACACATATGCTAGGCCTTTTTCGATAAGCTCAACAGCATAGCCATATAACGCATCGAAATAGTTAGATGAATATTTAATTTCACCATCCCACTGGAAACCTAACCATTGCACATCTTCTTTAATCGAGTTTACGTAGTTGATGTCTTCTTTTTCTGGATTCGTATCATCAAAACGTAAGTTACAAAGACCTTGATAATCTTGGGCGATACCAAAATTTAAACAAATAGACTTTGCATGACCAATGTGTAAAAAACCGTTTGGTTCTGGTGGAAAACGCGTGTGTGTAGTCGCATGCTTACCGCTTGCTAGATCTTCGTCGATACGCGTTCTAATAAAGTTACTTGGGCGATTCTCAATTTCCGCCATAGGAGCATAATCCTCTGAATATTGCATGGTGACAAAACTAATGCATTATTACAAAAACAAACCCTAACATACAGTGGTTGCATCATGTTTATTGAAGATATTACGTCGAATGTTGAATACATAGTTCACAGACTCGACAAAATCGGTAAAAAAATTGTTCTAACGCAATAAAATGATCATTGACTAGCGATATAGTGCCGTCAGTTTCACTACCAATAAGGAAAAAAGATGGCTTCGCTCAATCAACATCGAGTCTATATTCCAAGCTCAGCACGTGCAAACCAGTATGTGTTAGTTGAATTTAAACCTACTGATGAGTTTTTTGCCCGGTTCACCAATGTGAGCTGTGCTTATAAGCGTCTTGCAAGGGAGTTATTTGCACTATGTGATGAGTATGAATTACATAATGTACACCTAATCGCCAACGATAAACTGCCAGTGGTTCGTTACCATGATGAGGCATATAGCTTAGAAACCGCTAAGCAAATTTTGTTTTTCTATAACCCACAATACCATGAAGCACATAATGTATTTGCTGATGGTGAGCAAAAATGCAAAAAAATTCGTTTATTATTCTTAGCGACCGGTGAAGATATTCGCGCTCATGCGGCTAGTTTTCATCATAATGTGCAAAGAGTGATCAACTCACTACAAGAAAAACTACTAAGCGGCCAACCACCTCTTAAAATTCGTGACCACCAACATCTCACTTATGATTTATTTGCTAAAGCAAAAGGTCACAAAGAAAGCTATGGCTATAAATTACGTAGCTTATATCCACGTTACCAGTCTCGCCAATGTCATTTGCCAAATGAACACAGTGAAATTACATACGCTGGGTTTTCGATTCCAGTAACCCGAGCCATTAAAACGCAATTTCAGCATATGCTGAACGAAGAGAATTATACGCAGTTTTATCAATATATCTTTGATGCGTTCAAACGAGCATGTGATAAACGCGGATTAACACTCGGCGCTTTCATCGCTAACGGTACTCGCCCTATTGTTCGTAATAGCAATATTGATAACGCACAAAGTAACAGCGAACTGCAAAAACTAACCTTTGATTGCAGCTCTGAGCAGGTGCAATTACAACAGTATTGGGATGCAGATCAACTTGTAGATTCACTACATTTTGTGATTGCCGCAGCCGATAAAGACAAGCATGACATTGGTTATGGTAAGTTTATGAATCAAGTGCAAAGTGCGATAAATGAAGTTACTGACGAGCTGGCATTTAATCCAACTCGCCAAGATTTACGCGTGCGTTTTTATCAGCACATTAACTATCAATATTAAGAGTATAACCAAGCCCCCTCAAGATGCTGAAACTCGCACCGTGAGGATGTTTGGGTATATAAGAGGTGACGCATGCGTCACCTCTTATTTCCTAGCTTAGTTAAATCTAGACGCAATACTTTAGAGCGGCGTTCATGGTTATAAAGCGCTTTTTTCTTCGCAGGTAGTTCATCAACTGTCACTATTTCAAAACTTTGCTCTAAAAACCAGTGAATGCTGCGTGTGGTGAGAGCAAATAAATGCGAATAACCCGCACGTTTAGCCTTATTAATAATAAACCTCAGTAGATAACTGCCGCGATCAGCATCTCGGTACTGAGGGTGAACAGCCAAACTTGCAAACTCCCCCACTTGTTCGTCGGCAAACGGATACAAAGCAGCACAGGCTATAATAAGACCATCACGCTCAATAACCGTAAATTGTTCAATTTCAATTTCTAGCTGTTCACGAGAGCGGCGCACCAAATAGCCTTGCTGTTCAAGGGGTCTAATAAGGTTAATGATTCCGGTAATATCAGCAATACTAGCACTTCGTAATTGCTCAGAGCTTTGCGGAGCGATTTGTGTACCAATACCATCTAAAGAGAACAGCTCTTGTAATAGTGCACCATCTTCTTTGTAACTAACAAGATGGCAACGATGTACGCCACCTCGACATGCATCAATTGCAGCTTGTAAGAATACGGTTGCGCTTACACATGAATCTGGTTGCTTACGATAGTTTACTAGTAGCTGCTCAGCTTCATTTGGCATTAGCTCTGCAATCGCCTCACCATTTTCATCCAAAATACCGGCTTCTTTACAAAAGCCAAGCATTTTATCGGCGCGTAATTTGAGAGCTACTTGCGTAGCAATTTCTTCAGCAGTTAAGTTAAAACTTTCACCTGTAACAGAAGCCGCTATTGGCCCAAGCAGAACAATTCCGTTGTTATCTAACTGGTGGCGAATACCCGCAACATCGATACGTCTCACTCTACCTGAATGATGATAGTCCACACCTTCATCAACACCTAAAGGCTGAGCAATAACAAAATTACCACTCACCACATTTAAAAATGAGCCAGACATAGGTGTGCTACTTAAAGACGTAGATAAACGCGCGGTTATATCAAACTGCATTGCACCCGCAACTTTCTTAATTACATCAAATGTTGCGTTATCAGTTACCCGTATCTCATTATGAAACTGACTAGTTATGCCAACTTGCTCAAGCGCTGCGTTAAACTGTGGGCGAGCACCAAACACTAAAACAATCTTAATACCAAGACTAGTTAATAGCGCGACATCGTTGATGATGCTACGACAACCAGACTGATCGATCGCCTCTCCGCCAAGCATAACAACGAATGTTTTACCGCGGTGAGCATTAACGTATGGGGTTGACTGGCGAAATCCATCTACCAATTCTGTGGTACGCACGTAATATTTACCTTATTAAAGTCGAATGTTTTAATAAAAACAGATATACAAGCCACAAGTGTAGAGAATTTATATTCACAAATAAAGCATTATTATTCTTAATTTATGATTGGAATTTTCTTGCCGGGTAGAAGGATGTGATAGATACAAAAAAGGCCCGCATAAGCGAGCCTTTTTTAAGAAATTAGAACTGATTACCAGCCTGTTTTCTCTTTAAGTGCATTACCGATATCAGCTAATGAACGTACAGTTTTTACGCCAGCAGCTTCTAATGCAGCAAATTTCTCATCAGCAGTACCTTTACCGCCTGCGATGATTGCACCAGCGTGACCCATACGCTTACCTGGAGGTGCAGTAACACCCGCAATGTAAGAAACAACTGGTTTAGTCACGTTGTGCTTGATGTATTCTGCAGCTTCTTCTTCTGCAGTACCACCGATTTCACCGATCATAACGATAGCTTCAGTTTGCTCGTCTTTTTCGAACATTTCTAAAACGTCGATGAAGTTAGTGCCAGGGATTGGGTCACCACCGATACCAACACATGTTGATTGGCCGAAACCAGCGTCAGTAGTTTGCTTAACCGCTTCGTAAGTAAGAGTACCAGAACGTGATACGATACCTACTTTACCAGGCTTGTGGATGTGGCCAGGCATGATACCGATCTTAGTTTCACCCGGAGTGATAACACCTGGGCAGTTAGGACCGATCATACGAACACCAGTTTCATCAAGCTTAACTTTAACGTCAACCATGTCTAGTGTTGGGATACCTTCAGTGATACAAACGATTAGCTCGATGCCAGCATCGATAGCTTCTAAGATTGCATCTTTACAGAAAGGTGCTGGTACGTAGATAACTGATGCAGTTGCGCCAGTTGCTTCAACAGCGTCACGTACTGTGTTGAATACTGGAAGACCAAGGTGCGTCTGACCGCCTTTACCTGGGCTTACACCACCAACCATTTGTGTACCGTACTCAAGCGCTTGCTCAGAGTGGAAAGTACCTTGGCCACCTGTGAAACCTTGACAGATAACTTTTGTATCTTTATTGATTAATACAGACATTATTTGCCCTCCGCAGCAGCAACAACTTTTTCAGCTGCGTCTGTTAGTGATTCAGCAGCGATGATGTTAAGGTCAGAACTAGCTAGTACTTCACGACCAAGTTCAGCGTTAGTACCTTCTAAACGTACTACTACAGGAACGTTAACACCTACTTCTTTAACTGCGCCGATGATACCTTCTGCGATCATGTCACAACGTACGATACCACCAAAGATGTTAACTAAAACAGCTTTAACGTTGTCATCAGATAAGATGATCTTGAATGCTTCAGATACACGCTCTTTAGTTGCACCGCCACCAACATCTAGGAAGTTAGCTGGCTTGCCACCGTGTAGGTTTACGATGTCCATAGTACCCATTGCTAGGCCTGCACCGTTAACCATACAACCAACGTTACCGTCTAGTGCAACGTAGTTAAGCTCAAAGCTTGCAGCGTGAGCTTCACGCGCATCTTCTTGTGAAGGATCGTGCATTTCACGGATTTTAGGTTGACGGTAAAGCGCGTTACCATCTACACCAATTTTACCGTCTAGACAGTGAAGGTTACCTTCGTCTGTGATTACTAGCGGGTTGATTTCTAATAGAGCGAAATCGAAATCGTTGAACATGTTAGCAAGACCCATGAAGATCTTAACGAACTGTTTCATTTGAGTAGGGTTTAAACCTAGTTTGAAGCCTAACTCACGAGCTTGGTAAGCTTGAGGACCAACTAGTGGATCGATCTCAGCTTTGTGAATTAGTTCTGGAGTTTCTTCTGCAACTTGCTCGATTTCAACACCACCTTCAGTAGATGCCATGAAAACAACTTTACGAGAAGCACGATCTACTACAGCGCCAAGGTATAATTCGTTAGCGATGTCAGTGCAGCTTTCAACAAGAATTTTTGATACTGGCTGACCATTTTCATCTGTTTGGTAAGTAACTAAGTTTTTACCTAACCAGTTCGCAGCGAACTCTTTAACTTCGTCAGTTGTTTTAACTAGCTTAACACCGCCAGCTTTACCACGGCCACCTGCGTGAACCTGTGTTTTAACAACCCACATATCACCGCCGATTTTCTCAGCAGCTGCTGCAGCTTCTTCAGGTGTATCGCAAGCGAAACCTTGAGAAACTGGTAAACCATATTCGGCAAAAAGTTGTTTTGCCTGATACTCATGCAAATTCATGATGCTTTATCCAATTTTTTATACTAAAAGAGCTGAATATTTATGCAAAATAAACAGCTATCCCAAATTGCGCACTTAGTATAAATCCCAAGGCTCCACATGAAAACCCCAGTTAGACCAAAGGCGCAAAAAAAAAGCTGTGAACGAGGTTCACAGCTTAGTTTTCATACAACCAGATTAAACATCTAGTAGTAAACGAGTCGGATCTTCAAGTAACTCTTTAATTGTTACTAAGAAACCTACTGATTCTTTACCATCGATTTGGCGGTGATCATAAGATAACGCTAAGTACATCATAGGTAAGATTTCAACTTTACCATTTACAGCCATAGGACGCTCTTGGATTTTGTGCATACCTAAGATTGAAGACTGTGGTAAGTTGATGATTGGTGTAGATAGTAATGAACCGAATACACCACCGTTAGTGATAGTGAAGTTACCACCTGTCATATCATCAAGTGATAATTTACCGTCACGACCTTTAAGCGCTAGCTCACGGATACCTTTTTCGATTTCAGCAACTGATAGCTTGTCACAGTCTTTAAGAACTGGAGTAACAAGACCACGTGGTGTAGAAACCGCGATGCTGATGTCGAAGTAGTTGTGATAAACAATATCATCACCGTCGATAGACGCATTTACTTCAGGGAAACGCTTAAGTGCTTCAGTAACTGCTTTCACGTAGAAAGACATGAAGCCTAAACGGATACCGTGACGCTTTTCGAATACTTCTTGGTACTGCTTACGAAGGTCCATGATTGGCTTCATGTTAACTTCGTTGAAAGTCGTTAACATTGCAGTTGAGTTTTTCGCTTCAAGAAGACGATTAGCGATTGTTTTACGTAAACGAGTCATAGGAACACGTTTTTGTGTACGGTCACCCATTGGTGCTGCTGGCGCTGCTGCTTCTGCTTTAGGAGCTGCTGCCGGTGCTTTTAAGAATGTATCAACATCTTCTTTAGTTACACGGCCATTTTTGCCAGTACCTTTGATTTTTGATGCATCAAGGCCTTTCTCAGCGATTAAACGACGAACTGACGGCGTTAATACGTCAGAGCTGTCATTTGATTCGCTTGCTGGTGCTGCTTCAGCTTTAGGAGCTGCTGCTGCCGGTGCTGCACCCGCTTTAACTGTACCAATTACTTGCTCACCAAGTACTGTTTCGCCTTCAGCGTGAATGTGCTCACCCATGATACCGTCTTCTTGAGCAACAACTTCAAGAACAACTTTATCAGTTTCGATGTCAACAAGGTTTTGGTCGCGAGTTACCGCTTCACCTGGTTGAACGTGCCAAGTAGCAATTGTCGCGTCTGCGACTGATTCTGGAAGTACAGGTACTTTAATGTCCACTTCTTTACCTTCTGATGCTGGTGCTGATTGCGCCGCTGGCGCGTCTTCTGATTTAGCTGGTGCAGAGTCGTCACTTGCTGGTGCAGCATCTGCATCACCAAGTAATGCAATTACTTGTTCGCCAAGTACCGTTGCACCTTCTTCTTGTGAAATTTCAGTGATTACACCGTCATTTGGTGCAACAACTTCTAAAACAACTTTATCTGTTTCGATATCTACTAAGTTTTGGTCACGGCTTACTTTGTCGCCAACACTTACGTGCCAAGTTGCAACTGTAGCATCAGCAACCGACTCAGGAAGTACAGGAACTTTAATTTCTGTGCTCATTGCTTATCCTTTCTTTTCAATAGTAAGCGCATCTGCAATTAGCGCTTGTTGTTCTTTATTATGCACTGACATGTAACCACACGCTGGTGATGCTGATGCTTTACGACCTGCGTAAGTTAATTTAGCACCGGCTGGGATTGCGTCAACAAAGTGGTGTTGAGAACAATACCATGCACCTTGGTTTTGCGGCTCTTCTTGACACCAAACAAAATCTTTAACGTGTTGGTAACGCTGCATGATTGTATCCATCTCAGCGTGTGGGAATGGATATAATTGTTCTACACGAACAATAGCAATGTTATTTAATTCTTGCTTACGACGCTCTTGTAGTAGTTCGTAGTAAACTTTACCGCTACAGAATACAACGCGTTCTACTTTATCTGCTGCAATATCATCGATTTCATCGATCATATTGTGGAACACACCTTCAGATAACTCTTCAAGTGAAGATGTTGCCAACGGGTGACGAAGTAAAGACTTAGGCGTCATAACAATCAATGGACGACGAAGTGGACGTACAGATTGACGACGAAGCATTGCATAAACTTGCGCAGGTGTTGAAGGAACACATACTTGCATGTTGTGATCAGCACACAACTGTAAGAAACGCTCTAAACGTGCCGAGCTATGCTCAGGACCTTGACCTTCATAACCATGTGGAAGTAAACATGTAAGACCACATAAACGGCCCCACTTCTGCTCACCTGAACTTAAGAATTGATCAAATACAACTTGTGCACCGTTAGCGAAGTCACCAAATTGTGCTTCCCACATTACAAGTGACGTAGGTTCAGCTGTTGCGTAACCATATTCAAATGCAAGTACTGCTTCTTCAGAAAGAACTGAGTCATACACTTCAAATGCACCTTGCTTTTCGCTGATATTTTGCAGCGGCAAGTATGTTGATGCATCAGTTTGGTTATGAACAACAGCATGACGGTGGAAGAATGTACCACGGCCTGAATCTTGACCTGTTAAACGGATATCAGTACCCGCATCAACAAGCGTTGCATAGGCAAGTGTTTCAGCCATACCCCAATCAAGTGGTTTTTCACCTGTTGCCATTAGCTTACGGTCGTCGTAGATTTTCTTAACGCGCGACTGTGCTTTGTGGCTTTCTGGGAAGCTTGCTACTTTTTCGCCAAGCTCTTTTAACTTCTCAACCGATACTGTTGCATCGTACTCAACATCCCAATCATGACCAACAAACTTAGCCCAATCAGAAGAGTGCGATGTTTCTAGCTGAATTTCTTCAACAACACAGTTGCCTTTGTCTAAACCATTACGGTAATCATCAGCAAGTGCTTTTACTTCATTTTCTGAGAATGAACCTTCAGCAACTAATTGATCTGCGTAAATTAGACGAGGTACTGGATGCTTTTTGATTTTTTGGTACATAAGTGGTTGAGTCGCGTTCGGCTCATCCGCTTCGTTATGACCATGACGGCGATAACATACTAAATCAATCACTACATCACGTTTAAACTGGTTTCTGAAATCAAGTGCGATTTGAGTAACAAATGCAACCGCTTCAGGATCGTCAGAGTTAACGTGGAAAATTGGTGCCTGAACCATTTTCGCAATATCAGTACAGTATGGTGTAGAACGTACATCAGACTGTTTAGACGTTGTGAAACCAACTTGGTTATTAACAACGATACGGATACTACCACCACAACTAAATGCATTAGTTTGCGATAAGTTAAATGTTTCTTGTACAACACCTTGACCTGCGATTGCAGAGTCACCGTGAATAGTAATTGGTAATGCTTTAATACCTGACTTATCACCTAGACGGTCTAAACGAGCACGTACCGAACCCATAACCACCGGGTTAACGATTTCTAAGTGAGACGGGTTAAATGCAAGTGCCATGTGCACGTTGCCACCGTTAGTTGCAAAGTCAGATGAATAACCCATGTGATATTTAACATCACCTGAGCCTAATGTGTCTTTGTGTTTACCAGCGAACTCATCGAATAATTCTGATGGGTTTTTACCTAAAACGTTCACTAGTACGTTCAAGCGACCGCGGTGAGCCATACCAATAACAGCTTCTTTTTGTCCGCTTTCACCTGCACGATGAATTAGTTCTTTAAGCATTGGTACTAATGCGTCACCACCTTCAAGTGAGAAACGTTTTGCACCAGGGAACTTAGCCCCTAAATATTTTTCAAGGCCATCTGCAGCTGTTAATCCTTTAAGGATACGTAGCTTTTCTTCTTTAGAGAACGTTGGACGTGATTGCACTGATTCTAAACGTTGTTGTAACCAACGTTTTTCTTCAGTTGAAGTGATGTGCATATACTCAGCACCTACCGACCCACAATAAGTCGTTTTGAGTGCTTGATATAGCTCACCTAATGGCATGGTTTCGCGACCGACAGCAAACGAACCCACATTGAATTCACGGTCAAAATCAGCTTCAGATAAATCGTGGTACTCTAATTCTAGATCACGAACACGTTCGCGTTGCCAAATACCTAATGGATCTAAGTTGGCATTTTGGTGACCACGGAAACGGAAAGCATTAATAAGTTGTAGCACCTTGACCTGTTTAGGATCGCCAGAGCCACCCTCTGCTACCACTACTTCTCTATGCTTGTTTTTAGCAAGCTGTGCAAATTGTGAACGAACTTCTGAATGTTTAACGTCAACATCCACACCATCAACTTTTGGTAATTGTTCGAACACTTCTCGCCATTCTTCTGGCACAGAAGTCGCATCATCTAAGTACGCTTCATAAAGCTCTTCTACGTAAGCAACGTTACCGCCGTTTAAGTGAGAAGATTCTAGCCATGCCTTCATCACACCTTCGTGCATTTATAAGCCCTTTTCTTTAGCGCAGAAATTAATTGTTGTAAAAACAAGGTGGTTAATCACTTAACCACCTTACATATTCAAGCTTTAAACAGCGCGGTTTAAAAGCATTGATTTGATTTGTCCAATTGCTTTGGTCGGGTTAAGACCTTTTGGACACACGCTAACACAGTTCATGATACTGTGACAACGGAACACGCTGAACGCATCGTCAAGGTCAGCAAGACGCTCTTCAGTAGCTGTATCGCGGCTATCAGCCAAGAAACGATAAGCATGAAGAAGACCCGCAGGACCGATGAACTTGTCTGGATTCCACCAGAACGAAGGACACGATGTTGAACAACATGCACATAAGATACACTCATATAAGCCATCTAACTTATCACGTTCTTCGATTGACTGAAGACGCTCACCCGCCGCAGGCGTGTCGTTGATTAGGTAAGGCTTAACTTTTTCGTATTGAGTGTAGAACTGACTCATGTCAATAACAAGGTCACGTACCACTGGTAAACCTGGTAAAGGACGAATTACGATTTTACCTTTGCCACCTTTAAGTAGCGTTGATAAAGGAGTAATACACGCTAAACCGTTTTTACCATTCATGTTGATACCGTCTGAACCACACACACCTTCACGGCATGAACGACGGAATGATAATGTTGGATCTTGCTCTTTTAATTGCATAAGCGCATCCAATACCATCATATCTTGGCCTTCTTGCGTTTCTAGCGAGAAGTCCTGCATACGTGGTGCATTATCAACATCTGGATTGTAACGATAAACCGAAAATTGTACTTGTGCCATCGTCTCGCTCCTAGTATGTACGTGCTTTAGGTGGGAAAGCTTCACGCAGTTTCGGCGCGTAGTTTACTTCACGTTTTGTCATTTCATCTGTAACTGGGTTATAGATAGAGTGACATAGCCAGTTATCGTCATCACGATCTGGGAAGTCAAAACGAGAGTGTGCACCACGGCTTTCTGTACGGAAGTTTGCAGCTACTGCTGTTGAGTATGCTGTTTCCATCAAGTTATCAAGCTCTAGACATTCGATACGTGCAGTGTTGAACTCAGTCGACTTGTCGTCAAGACGAGCGTACTGAAGACGTTCACGAATTTCTTTAAGCTCTTTAAGACCTGTTGCCATTGCATCACCTTCACGGAATACCGAGAAGTTAAGTTGCATACACATTTGAAGGTCTTTCTTGATTTGTACTGGGTCTTCACCTTGGCCAGCTTTAGAGTTTTCCCAACGGTTAAAGCGTGCAAGTGATGCTTCAAGGTCTGAATCAGACGCATCTTTACCTGCTTCAACACCGTTAAGGTACTTACCTAAGAAGTTACCAGCTGCGCGGCCGAATACAACTAAGTCAAGTAGTGAGTTACCACCTAGGCGGTTAGCACCGTGTACAGATACACATGCAATCTCACCAACAGCGAATAAACCTTCAACTACTTTCTCTTGGCCGTTTGCATCAATTTGTAATGCTTGACCATTTACGTTAGTTGGAACACCACCCATCATGTAGTGACATGTTGGGATAACTGGAATTGGTTCTTTAGCTGGATCAACGTGTGCGAATGTTTTCGCAAGGTCACATACACCTGGAAGACGTAAGTTAAGTGTTTCTTCACCTAAGTGGTCAAGCTTAAGCTTGATGTGTGGACCGTAAGGACCATCACAACCACGACCTTCACGGATCTCAGTCATCATTGAACGAGCAACAACGTCACGAGACGCTAAGTCTTTAGCATTTGGTGCGTAACGTTCCATGAAGCGTTCGCCGTCTTTATTTAGAAGGTAACCACCTTCACCACGACAACCTTCAGTTACAAGTACACCGGCACCGGCGATACCTGTTGGGTGGAACTGCCACATTTCCATATCTTGCATTGCAACACCAGCACGTGTAGCCATACCAACACCGTCACCAGTATTGATGTGTGCATTCGTTGTCGATGCGTAGATACGGCCTGCACCACCTGTTGCTAAAACAACAGCTTTTGATTTGAAGTACACAACTTCGCCAGACTCGATGTCGATTGCTGTACAACCAACAACGTGACCGTCGCTGTTTTTAACTAAATCTAGTGCGTACCACTCAGAGAATACGTTAGTTTTGTTTTTAACGTTCTGTTGGTATAAACAGTGTAATAGCGCGTGACCAGTACGGTCAGCTGCTGCTGCAGTACGTGCAGCCTGTTCACCACCAAAGTTTTTCGACTGACCGCCGAAAGGACGTTGGTAAACACGGCCATTTTCAAAACGAGAAAATGGTAAACCCATGTTTTCTAATTCAGTAATAGCTTCTGGGCCTGTTTTACACATATATTCGATAGCGTCTTGGTCACCGATGAAATCGGAACCTTTAACCGTATCGTACATGTGCCATTCCCAGTTATCTTCATGTGAGTTACCCAGAGCAACCGTAATACCACCCTGTGCAGACACAGTGTGAGAACGTGTAGGGAAAACTTTTGAGATAAGTGCACAGGTTTTGCCTGATTCAGTGATAGCTAGTGCTGCGCGCATACCCGCACCACCGGCACCAATCACTACTGCGTCAAATTCACGAACAGAATAATTCACTTAAACACCCCATAAAACGATTAGACCAATTGCTACGTAAGCAACAGCCATAAGGTTTAATACAAAGCCTAAAACAGCACGTAATTTAGCGCATTTAACATAGTCAGTAAGAACTTGCCAAAGGCCGATACGGGTGTGAACCATGATGCAAACTAGGGTGATTAAGGTAAACCCTTTCATTGCTAGGTTAGAGAATAGGCCTTGCCAGGCTTCGAAAGTGACTTCTGGCGTACATAAAAAATAGCCGATAATAAAAATCGCGTAAGCGCTGATTATTAATGCTGTTGCACGTAGTGATACGAAATCTTGTACACCATCACGTTTAAGAGTTGCTTGATTTAAAACCATATCCACACTCCTGCTAGAATTGCAGCTACAACACCTAAAGCTAATGCAACTTTAGCGCTGAAGTTACCTGATTCAAGTTCTTCCCAGTGACCCATGTCCATAATGATATGACGGATACCACCGATTAAGTGATACGCCAATACAGAAATGGTGCCCCATGCTATGAATTTGGCAATGAATCCGCTGAACAGACCCTTGACGAATTCAAAACCTTCTGCAGAAGAAAGAGACTCAGACCAAGCCCAAATGACAAACGTTAAAGCAAAAAATAATGCTACACCGGTGACGCGGTGAAAAATTGATGCTTTAGCCGTTGCCGGCATAGATATAGTTGTTAGATCTAGATTTACAGGTCTTTGCTTTTTCACAGTTACTTGCCCATCTTGCCCACTAAGGAGCTCATCTACTTGTTTTTCTAAAACCCATCAAAATGAATTTCGATGGAACTATCTAAGTAAACCGTGTTGATACACAAAAAGTTCACACTTATGCAAAACTCAAATGTAAAAATAAAGTTTACCTACAGACAATACGGTATAAAACCTTGGATAGTATATATAGCCAAAGGTCTTTTTACAATTCTTGTTTAGTAAGAGACGTTTGCGAATTAGCCAATAGTATAATATTTAATCCTGGCAGAATATTTATTATCCATTTGTGCATAATGTTTATAAAAATTGACTTTATACCCCTCTTTCACGTTAAAATGAAAAGAATGTGCTTAAACAGATTCAGAACATAACAATCAGAGTTGTTATCTTAATAGGAGATAAATAGATGGCGGATAAGAAAGCCACGGTCCATATTGATGGTCTTGATCCAATCGAACTTCCAATTTACCAAGGCACTGCTGGCCAAGATGTAATCGACGTACGTACGTTAGGTTCACACGGTCACTTCACTTACGACCCAGGTTTCATGTCGACCGGTTCTTGTGAATCTTCAATCACTTACATCGATGGCGGCAAAGGTGTTTTATTACACCGTGGTTACCCAATCGAGCAATTAGCTGATGAATCAAACTACATCGAGCTTTGCTACTTACTATTAAACGGCGAATTACCGACTAAAGAACAATACGAAGCGTTTGCTCAAGAAATCACGCACAACACAATGCTTGATACTAAAATCGCAAACTTCTTCCAAGGTTTCCGCTTTGACGCTCACCCAATGGCAATGCTGTGTGGTGTTGTAGGTGCTCTTTCTTCTTTCTACCACGAAGATTTAGACATCACTGACGCAACACAACGTAAAACAAGCGCAATCAAGCTAGTTGCTAAATTACCAACTATCGCTGCGATGGCTTACAAATACAATGTAGGTCAACCGTTTGTTTACCCGCGTAACGACTTAAGCTTCGCTGAAAACTTCTTACACATGATGTTCTCAGTACCAGCTGAAGAATACAAAGTAAGCCCTGTTCTTGCTAAAGCAATGGACAAAATTTTCATGCTTCACGCTGACCACGAGCAAAACGCATCAACGTCAACTGTTCGTCTAGCTGGTTCTTCAGGTGCTAACCCTTACGCGTGTATCGCGGCTGGTATCGCATCTCTATGGGGCCCTGCGCACGGTGGTGCTAACGAAGCTTGTCTTAACATGTTAGAAGAAATCGGCTCTGTTGACCGTATCGACGAGTACGTTGCTAAAGCGAAAGATAAGTCTGATCCTTTCCGTCTTATGGGCTTTGGCCACCGTGTATACAAAAACTTCGACCCACGTGCGACAGTAATGCGTCAAACATGTCACGAAGTACTTGCTGAGCTAAACATTCAAGATCCACTTCTTGATATCGCTATGAAGCTTGAGCAAATTGCACTTGAAGACCCATACTTTGTTGAGAAGAAACTTTACCCTAACGTAGATTTCTACTCAGGTATCATCTTAAAAGCAATCGGTATTCCAACAAGCATGTTCACTGTAATCTTTGCAATGTCACGTACTGTTGGTTGGATCTCTCACTGGGATGAGATGCTTTCTCAACCTGGTCACAAGATCAGCCGTCCTCGTCAGTTATACACTGGTGAAACTTCACGCGATTACGTACCAACAGACAAGCGTTAATACGAATTTGCGTTTAAAAAAGGCCGCTATGCGGCCTTTTTTGTTGCCCTGCACTTGTCTATTTGTGCAAAGTAATTAAAATCGTCGCATTCTTGTAGCTTAAGGCCTTTCATGTTCGATATCACAAAAATACGTGCTGACTTTCCAATACTGAATGAAACAGTCAATGAGCAGCCTTTGGTGTATTTAGACTCTGCGGCTACCTCGCAAAAACCACAGGCAGTTATTAATGCTCTTAGCCGTTTTTACAGGCACGAGAACGCCAATGTGCACCGCGGCCGCCATACACTCAGTGAAAACGCGACACGCCAATATGAGCATACACGAACGCTACTTGCAGATTATTTTTCTGTAAAAAATAATGAGATAGTGTGGACCAAAGGGGCAACCGAATCGATTAATTTAATCGCAAATGGTCTGGCTTCGAGGCTTAATCCTGGCGATAAAATTGCCCTATCTGCTATTGAACATCACGCTAACATCGTCCCTTGGCAACAGCTAGCTCAGCGTACCGGTGCAGAAGTCATTATTTTGCCGATAGAAAATGATTTAACTATTAATAGCGTGCACTGTAGTGAATTTATCAAGCAACAAAAGCCTAAAATAGTCGCTATTACCCATGCATCAAATACCCTTGGTAACATCACTGATTTAGCGCCAATCATTAGCGCATGTAAAGCCATTAATGCTATTTCTGTTGTTGATGGTGCGCAGGCAGCGATGCATTTACGCCCTAATTTACAAGAGATTTCCTGTGATTTTTACGTATTTTCTGCCCATAAAATGCTCGGGCCGACAGGTTTAGGAGGCCTTTATGGCCGATTTGAGCTGTTAAATTCGCTGGATGTATATCAAACCGGTGGCGAAATGATCGAAACAGTGAACCTAACACACAGCACTTTTCGTGATGCACCGGGTAAATTTGAAGCAGGAACACCCAATATTGCAGGTGTCATTGCCTTTAGTGAGGCAATAAATTATTTAATATCGTTAGATTTTCAGCAAATGCGTCAACATGAGCATACAGTTTTTGACTATGCGATAAAACAATTATCAGCTATTGATGGTATTAATATCTATTCAAACCAAATAGATAACATCGGTAACATTAGTTTTAATTATCGCGATGAACATCCGTTTGATTTAGCCACCCTACTTGATGGATTTGGCATTGCCGTGCGAAGTGGTCATCATTGTACGCAACCTATAATGAGCCATTTAGGTATACCAGGAACTGTACGAGCAAGTTTTGCGTTATATAACAATAAAGCTGATGTCGATTCCTTTATCAGTGCTGTTAAAAGTAGTATCGAGTTATTAGATTAATTTTGGATAAGTTATGAATTCAGCGTTTGAATCCGTTAGTAAAAACATTGAAACAGCTGCTGGCTGGCAGCAAAAATATCGCCAAATAATGCTCTTAGGTAAGCAATTACCTGTTATGCCTGAAGTGCTCAAAGTAGATGATGCCCTAGTTAAAGGCTGTGAAAGTAAAGTGTGGCTGTATATTGACTTTGATCACTCGGAAAACAGCCTAGTATTAGCGGGCGATTCAGATACTCGCATCGTTAAAGGACTATTGGCTTTAATTTTAGCCTTATACAATGGTCTAACACCGGAGCAAGCAGCGCAAATTAATGCCTATGATGAATTTGAACGACTCGGTCTAATTAGCCATTTGAGCCCTTCTCGTGGTAATGGTATTAAAGCCATGGTTGATAAAATTCAAACCATGGCTAAACAAAAACAATAAGTTTTATAAACTACGCTGTTTTTTATCGAGGTATTTTCTAATCGCTTTGGCTGCAACAAAAAAGCCAAAGCTGCCTGTCACCATAGTTGCAGAGCCAAAACCATTATTACAGTCCATATTCATTGAACCATCTGCACCTTGTTTTGCTTGGCAAACCTCACCTTCAGAGGTTGGATATACAAGCTGCTCTGTTGAATAAACACAATCAACGTTAAATTTTCGCTTTGGATTGCTACTAAAGTTGTACTGTTTTCGCAAAATATAACGTACTTTTGCAAGCAATGGATCATGGGTTGTCTTTGCAACGTCACCAAAACTGATTTGACTAGGGTCGGTTTGCCCGCCTGCGCCTCCGGTTGTAATAACCGGTAGTTTTATGCGTTTACAGTGAGCAATAAGCGCAGCTTTTTCTTTTACAGCATCAATACAATCAATCACATAGTCAAAACCTTGAATATGCTCACGAATGTTATCTAGCGTAATGAAATCGTCAATAACATTAATTTTGATATCTGGATTTATAAGCTCACAACGTGTTTTCATCGCTTCTACTTTTGCTTCGCCTACGGTGCCAGTTAAAGCATGAATTTGACGATTAACATTGGTTGCACAAATATCATCTAAATCAATGAGGGTTAGTTGTCCTACACCCGTTCGAGCCAATGCTTCAGCAGCCCAACTACCTACGCCACCAATTCCAATGACACAAAAATGTGCTTGTTGTAACCAATCAAATTGTTGATGACCATATAAACGTTTAATGCCACCAAAACGAATGTCTTGTGTTGTTTCTTTCATTTACCAATCCAACGTCCAAGGAGCTGTCCACTCTTTGAATTCGTCTGAGTTAAAAACTTCATTAAGATGAGTACCTAAAGTGTAATCACATCGATACTCTTTAAGCTGCTCTTTATAGCTAAATTGTAGTGCATAGGCATGCAAGTTTGTGCGTTCGTCTTTACTACCAGCATACGTACTATCACCTAGAATTGGAGCGCCTAAGCTTTTCATCGCGACTCTAAGCTGATGTGTCTTACCAGAGAATGGCTTTAACAAGTATGCACGAAGCCCTGGTCGAATACTTTTTGAGTAAAAGCGTGTGATAGCAGGATTCGTTTGGCTCTTTAACAGCTTAAATGCACCACGACGACTTTTCTGCATATCCCCTTTTATCCAACCTTGCTTTTTCTTAGGCTTAGCATCACTTACGGCTAGGTAAAACTTATTTATTTTTTGATCAGAAAATAGCGAAGTGAATTCGGCTGCTGCTTCTTTGTTACGGGCTAATATAATTAAACCTGATGTTACTTTATCTAGCCTATGAACCGGATAGAGCTTCTCATTAACAAGCTCTTCAGCAAGTACGACAAAACCAGCACATTGTTCACTATGAAAGCTCACACCTGCTGGTTTATAAAAAACAAAGAAGTCATTTTCACTGGCATGAAGATGAACATTGTTTACATCATGCATTTTTAGTTGCCAAGCACTGCAATAACGCGCGCTAAATCTTCAGGGGTATCTACGCCTGCTTGCGGTGCACACAGAGCTTTTGCGATTTTAATTTTGTGACCATGATAAAGTACGCGAAGCTGCTCTAATGACTCTAAAAGCTCTAATCGAGATTCTGGTAATTCGATGTAGTCCTTAATAAAGCCAGCACGATAAGCATAAATACCAATATGGCGCGCAAAATCAGCAAGATTTAGCTTATCTCGGTCATCATTCATCATCGCATCACGATGATAAGGGATTGGCGAACGCGAAAAATACAGTGCGTTGTTGTCTGCATCGTTAATGACTTTCACGCAATTGGGATTAAATATATCATCAATCTCATCAATGCTGGTGCTCAAAGTCGCCATTGGCGCATCAGAATCAGCAAGTAGCATGGCAACTTGAGATACATTTTCGCTTGCCAATAAAGGCTCATCACCTTGCACGTTGACAACAATAGTGTCACTTTCAAGTTTTAACTGTTCAACAACTTCAGCTAAACGTTCTGTGCCTGATTGGTGATCTTCTCGTGTCATCAATACATTATCAGTAAACTTCTTTACTGCATCAAACACTGTTTGATGATCAGTCGCTACATAAACTTGTGAAGCACCTGAAGCAACCGCTTTTTCATAAACATGTTGGATCATTGGTTTACCACAAATATCAGCAAGTGGTTTACCTGGTAAACGCGTCGATGCGTAGCGAGCTGGGATAACGACTACGAATTCCACTTATCAACCTCTTCTTGGCTTAATTCACGGGCTTCATTTTCTAAAAGCACCGGGATATCGTCTTTGATTGGGTACGCTAGTTTCGCAGCAGTACTGATAAGCTCTTGATTTTCTTTATCAAGACGTAGTTTACCTTTACACACTGGGCAAGCGATAATTTCAAGTAATTTTGTATCAAAGGCCATTGAGGATCCCTTTTTGTTTTAATAATAAATTAAGTTTTTCGATAACTGCTGCTGTTGGCTTTGCATCAACAGGTAAATAATACCAATTTGGTTTAGCAAAACTAAAGCATTTAACTGCATCTTTTTCTGTCATAAATACAGCGTCATCTGCAAAATCGATAAAGTCATTAGCTTGGTAGGCATAATGATCACGAAAATGATGAGTCGATAGCAAGTTAATCCCTTGCTGCTCAAGACTTATTTCAAAGCGTTTGGGGTTACCAATAGCACTGACCGCATGGCCTTTATCTTGAACTGAATTGGCAAGTTCTGAATTACTTACGGTTCGAAATGGGCTTGATGTTAAATCATAGCGGCTTTGAGCGTTGCCACCATTTTCTATGACTAAATCAACCGATTTTAAGCGCGCTTTGGTTTCACGAAGTGGACCTGCAGGCATTAATAAACCGTTACCAAATTGGCGTTCACTATCAACGATACAACATTCGATATCACGCGCCATTTTATAATGCTGCATGCCATCATCAGAAATAATGACATCGATATCATGTTGCTCTAATTTTTTTATACTCGCTTGTCGGTCAGGGCCAACCATTACAACACAACCTAGGCGGCGTTTAATAAGTACAGGTTCGTCACCAGCTTGCGCTGTACTCGTATGTTCCGTCACTAACAAAGGATACGAATCAGACTGACCACCATAGCCACGACTGATCACCGCCACTTTTAAACCTTGCTGCTGTAAGTACTCAGCGAGCCAAATAACAAATGGTGTTTTGCCGTTTCCACCCACACTAATGTTACCAACAACAATGACAGGAAGATGCGCTTTAAATGCTTTTAGAATATTAAGCTTATAAAACAAAGCTCGAAGTGTTGAGATAAGCCAAAAAAGCACACTGAAAGGAAACAGTAAAACACTGATTAAACCTGGCTTTTTATACCAGCTTTTTTCAATAACACTCACTATTGCTCACCAAACTGCATTTTACATAACGCACTATAGGTACCGTCTTTTTCAAGCAGCTCGCTATGCGTGCCCTTTTCGATAACTTGACCATGGTCGATGACATAAATGCAATCACTGTTTTCTATTGTTGATAAACGGTGTGCTATCACAATCGATGTTTTTTCTTTCATTAAGCTATCAAGTGCTTGCTGGATTAGTTTTTCAGATTCAGTATCAAGTGCAGATGTCGCCTCATCTAGAATCAAAATAGGGGCATCTTTTAATATTGCACGTGCAATGGCTATTCGCTGACGCTGGCCGCCTGACAACATAACGCCGTTTTCACCCACCATGGTATCTAAACCTTCTGGTAAGTCTTTAACAAACTCCCAAACATGGGCTTGCTTGGCAACGGCCATTAACTCCTCGTTTGTTAATTCGCGGTCGAGGCCATAGCAAATGTTATTCGTTATGGTGTCATTAAATAAAACCACTTGCTGTGAAACGAGTGCAAATTGCTTACGTAAGTCTGTCAGTTTGTAATCAGCGATGTTGACGCCATCAAGCAAAATTTCACTGTCACCTTCAAGCTCATAATAACGCGGTAATAAATTTGAGATGGTCGATTTACCTGAGCCAGAACGGCCAACCAATGCGATGCTTTCGCCGGCATTAATCGAAAGTGATAAATTCTTTAATACAGGCTCATCTTTCGTTGGGTATTTAAAGGTCACATTGTTCACTTCAATTTTACCAGTTACTTTGTCAACGCTGTAAGTGCCAGTGTCTTTTTCTACTTCTTCATCAAGTACTAAAAAGATACTTTGCGCTGCCGAAATACCACGTTGTAAATCGCTATTAACGTTAGAAAGTTGCTTCAGTGGGCGTAATAACATCATCATTGATGAAATAAGTAATACGAAGTCACCTGAACTGATGGTATCAATCATCGACGGCATAGACACAACCCATAAAATCACGGCCATCGCGCTTGCTGCCAAAATTTGGATAACAGAAACGCTTAACGCTTTAGTTGCATCCATTTTAATGCGCTGCTGACGATTATGATTATTAATAGCCGAGAATTGCGATATCTCTTGCTGTTGACCACCAAAACCATGAATCACCTTGTGACCAGATAGCATTTGCTCTGAGCTGCGAGTTACTTGGCCCATAGCAGATTGGATTTTTTTCGAAATCATACGAAAACGTTTCGATACAAAGGCAACGATCACGGCCACCAGCGGAATAATGACTAAAAATATCAGTGATAGCTTCCAACTGGTATAAAACATATTAAATAGTAAGAAAACAACAAAGGCCCCTTCTCTAACAACAATTAATAGGGCTTTAGTAATGGCTTGTTGAACCTGCTCAGTATCAAAGGTGATTTTAGAGATTAAATCGCCATTTGAGTTTTTATCATGAAAAGACACCGGCAGATGTAAAATATGTTCGAATAATTGTTGGCGCAACGTTCTTACAACTTGCGAGCCAACATAACTTAAACAGTACGAAGACATATAGTTAAACATGCCACGACCTAATACCAATGCAATCACAACAAATGGTGCATAAGTTAAAACATCAGTGTTACGATCATTTAAACCTTCATCAATGAACGGCTTCATTAAATTTATAAACAATGCATCCATGGCTGAATAGCCAATCATGCCTACAATGGCGAAAAATGCGATTAACTTATAATCACCCACATAACTGATTAATCGCTTATAGATTTGGGATGTAGTTTGATCCATAACACTCTCTTATTCATAGACTTCGACTATTGTAGCCTTTAGGGGGTAAAAACAAAACGTCAATCTTGTTCGAACCAATAACTTTCCTGCTCTCGCGCAAATTCTAAGCGATATTTATCTTCGTAAAATTTTATGCGTATATGGCCATATTCTGCTGTCGATAACTGCTGTATATGGTGTTGGTTATAACGATTTACAACCTCAGGATGAGGAAAGCGCCATTGCCCTTGATAAGCAGATGAATGGATAACCACTTCAGGGTTTACTGCATCTATAAATTTACAACTGGAAGAGGTATTACTACCATGATGGGGGCTTATTAAAATAGTCGCTCGTAAATCCTTCCCCGCTTCAACAAGCTTAGTTTCTGCCGCTGCGGATATATCCCCAGTCAGTAACACTGAGTAATTAAAACCCGTTACTTTTAATAAACACGACTGATCATTACGGCTAGCGTTTTCTATCTTTGCTGTAAAACTTCTGATATTAAGCTCATCAAGCTTGAGCGTTGTTGTTTTGCACTTATTTCCAAGCCCCTGAGGATGAAAAGTAGCTAAGGTGTGTTGATAGCCTGCCATTTGCCAACTTGTTAAACCGCCAGAATGGTCGTTATCTAAGTGGCTTATTATTGTTGCAATAATAGATAACTGTTGTTTATTGATGTTGTTGAGTAATACACGGCGTACATAATCATAACGGCCAAAGTACTGTGGCCCTAAATCATAAATTATCGCTTTGTTTTTGTGGCTTACCATCACCATTAATCCATGCCCTACATCAAACACATCTAACTGAAAATTAGCTTCTGGCTGTAATTCACTATCAACGGCATATACACAAACAGGAATTAAGCACACATATTTATTTGGGCTAAAGTACAACAGCAGAAGTGTTATGTAACTTATGATCAATAATGAAAAGCTAAACTCATTGAGCGAGAACCAACGCCAGTCATTAGGGATAGAAAGTAGTAATTGATAGCCATAATACAGCGCACTGTCGACGAGTGATAACAAACCAGAAATATCGAGTAGGCTAGAAACCAAACAATAAAGAATTAAGAAAGGCAGTAACAGCACACCAACCAAGGGCACAGCAATAAGGTTAATCAATAAACCTATGACACTAGTGCCTGAGAAGTAATATAAGGATAGAGGCAGTAAACCGACAAATAAAGCGCACTGAACTTGCAGTAGCTGTGCAAATCGCTTTAAAAAACCAAGTGACAAATTAACTGTGTTTTTAGTCAGTAGAAAGATGATCGTAACGGCCAAAAAACTGAAATAGAGCCCGGGATTCAAAAGTGCAAATGGGTCTATAAACAACACAACACTCAAGGCGTACAAAATTGAACGCCAACGCACTGGGTTTTTCCCTAGGTTATAAATAACAAGGTAACAGCCTAACATCAGCAGCGCTCGGCTTGCGGAAACTATAAAATCACTTAAGTAGACATAGACGAACGAGCAACTGAACCCTACAAAAACAAATAACTTATTTAATTGAATTGATTGGCTTACGCGTATATGACTCATTCTTAACAGCCACTTACTACTATAAAAGCCGACTGCAAAGATAAGTCCGATATGAAGACCTGAAATAGCTAGTAGATGAGACAAACCTAATTCGGTAGTGTTTAGAAATCTGTGTCATTTCAGTAATATTAAGAAAACAGGAGTGACACATGACTCAATCTTTCGACTTCAACAAAGCATT